>CAYRVM010000001.1:0-4369 GCA_964427575.1 uncultured Oscillospiraceae bacterium
CCGTAAGAATTACATCTCTACCTACCATAAGCCTTGAGATATCTTCTTCGGTAACATCCTTTACAAAATGTAGCCCAACGTTTCTTCCATTTCTCATGATAGTAATTCTATCGCAAAAGTGCTTTACCTCTTCCAGCTTATGAGAGATAAATATTATGGTGTAACCTTTATCTTTCAGAATTAAAAGTTCCTTAAATAATTCTTCTGTTTCTTGCGGAGTTAAGACCGCCGTAGGTTCATCAAGGATTAGTATTTCAGCTCCTCTAAGAAGTGCCTTTAATATTTCAACCTTTTGTTTTGTCCCAACAGGAATATCTTTAACATATTCTTTAACATTTATATCAAAATTGTACTTTTCCGCTAAATCCTCGGATATTTTTATCGCCTTTTCCATATCCAAAAATATTTTGCCTTTTCTTGGTTCCGAACCAAGCACAATGTTTTCTGCTACAGTCAATGATGGTACCAACATAAAATGTTGATGCACCATTCCAATTCCATTCATAATCGCCACATTTGGTGACGTTATATTCAATTTCTTTCCGTTTAGAATTATTTCTCCCTCTTCAGGGCTTTCGAGACCAAATAAAATTTTCATTAAGGTTGATTTTCCAGCGCCGTTCTCTCCGACCAGTGCATGGATTTCACCTTTTTCAATAGAAAAGTTAACCCTATTGTTTGCAACTATTCCGTTTGGGTACACCTTTGTGATGTCCTTCATTGATAATATTGCTTCTCCCATTTCTTTTCCTACTTCCATTAATTTAATAAAGGTATATCTGCTTTAATTTCTTAAAGCAGATATACCTAAGGTCAATTGATTAAATTATTTTACTGAGTTTCTGATTTTGTCTAAACCAGCTGCGTCAAGTCCGAAAGATGTTCCAACAACGATTTCTCCGCTAATAATTTTAGCTTCTAAATCAGTTATTACTGTTTTTATTTCTGCTGGAACTAGAGCTTCGTAATTATCATTTTTAACGATGCCAATACAGTTTTCTGCAAATCCAAGATTTTCAGCTTCGCCGTATTTTGCAGTTCCTTCAATGTGCATATCAACTGCTCTAAGTATTGATTCATCAACTCTCTTAAGAACTGAAGAAAGGATTAATGCTGATTTTTCTGGATCAGTTTCTGTGAAGATAGCAGCTTGATCAGAGTCAACTCCAATTGCATATTTGCCAGCTTCTTTAGCAGCATCTAGTTGTCCAAGACCAGCTTGTCCAGCTACGTTAAATCCGATATCTGCACCTTGATTGTACTGAGCAAGAGCCATTTCTTTTCCTTTAGCAGAGTCATCGAATGACCCTATGTAAGATATAGCAACTTTAACTGCTTTATCAACATAAAGAGCGCCTTCAATGTATCCAACTAGGAAGTCATTTATAACTGGAATATCCATTCCGCCTAGGAATCCGATTTTCTTGTCTGCGTTTGCAAGAGGAAGATTAGAATTAGTAATAGAAGCTGCAAGAGCTCCTGCTAAGAATGAACCTTCGTTTTGCTTGTAAGTGATTGAATAAACATTTGAAAGATCTGCAACTGTGTAGTCAACAGATGTGTCGAAGATTATGTATTTTTTGTCTGGATAAGTTGGAGCTAATGCTGTTAAAGCATCAGTCATCTGCCATGTTCCAAGAACGATGATGTCATAATCTTGTTCTGAAACGTCAACTAATGTTGGCTGCCATTTTGTTTGGTCATATGACATTTCAATAGTTTTAACATCTACCGCGTCGCCATACTTATCTTTGATAAGAGTCATGCCGTTTGCAGCAGAGTCAAAGAAAGATTTGTCACCAAGTGTTCCATTAAGTAATAGAACGATTTTTAGAACATCTGTAGCTGGTTCTGGCTCAGGAGTAGTTGATGCACACCCACTGAAACCAATTGTTAAAGCCATAACTAATACTAAGACAATTGCTAATTTCTTTTTCATTTTTTCTCCTCCATTTTCTTTTACAAGTTGCTTTAATAAATAGGGTCTTTATATAATTAATTTAATTATATACAATGAATATCTAAAAGTGTCTTCATTAGTTCAACAAATCTTACTCTATCAACTTCTATTCCAACAAGTGCATTTGGTTTTCTATCTGTCACATAATATCTATCGGCAACTGTCTTGCCTCTTGTTATTTCTCCTTGAGTTTCAACTTGAATGTTCATGGGTTTTGTTTTGATTAGAGTTTCATCTAATAAATGGCATAAAGCCAAAGGATCATGCATTACAGCTCCATTATAACCAAATTTTGTGCAAATCTGAAGCATATTATCTAATAATGCCTTAATTTCCTTTGAAATATTATCTTCTGCCTTCCAGACTTTCAAACTTTCTATTTCATCTTTGGTCAAATATGCCTTTTCAGTCACTTCAAGGCCAACCATTACAATTGGTATTTCTGAGCTAAAGACAACCTGTGCTGCTTCAGGATCCACGTATACGTTAAATTCTGCTGACGAGGTATGATTACCCCCATCAATCGATCCGCCCATAAGCGTTATTCTCTTGATGTTTTCTTTAAGCGATGGGCATACAAGTATCGCTTGCGCTATATTCGTAAGAGGTCCTATTGCAACTATTTCAAGCTCGCCTTTGTGTGCACTAGCCTCTTCAATTATTGTTTCTATTGCAGTTTTTTTATAAAATTCACTTTTAGCTTTCGGTAAGATAACTCCGCCGATGCCTCCGCTTCCATGAACGTGTTCTGCGGTTTCAAGTTCCCTCGCTAATGGCTTTGCCGCACCAACAGCAACCTTGGCTTTGTAACCAAGAAAATCAACAAGGTTGAGCGTATTTACTGAAGTCTTGTCCAATGTTTGGTTCCCAGCGACTGTAGTTATTGCTAATATGTCTAATTTATCTGTAGCAAATGCACATACTAATGCAATAGCATCATCAACTCCAGTATCACAATCTATTATTACAGGTATTCTCATCTATTTGTCCCTTTCGTTGCTCGCTAAATTTTAGTTAATCTATTCTTATTTTTAGTACTTTTCTTTTTTATTTAATATGTTTCTCAAATAAAAGTTTAAATTAGTTTTTTAACCGTAGAATACATTAAATCGATGAATCTTTCTCTATCTAAATCCATAACTACTTTTACGTTTTTGTGATTTCCATATCTATTTTTAAAATCTACAACTGTTGCTCCAAGTGTATGTTCGCCTTTGGTTTCTATTTCTACAAAATAATCTGTTGTTTTAAATATGGTTGGGTCTATCGCGTAAGCAACAGCACAAGGGTCATGCAATGGAGCACCGGCGAAGCCAAACCCTTCCTTGCGATGAAATATGTCGAAGAAATCTAATAGTTCAGCAACTAGCTTCCCAGTTTTGTTTCCTATAGATCTAAATGTTTCTGTTTCGTTTTTATAAATCATCGCTTTGTGCGTAACATCAAGTCCGCACATTACAATTGGAATTCCCGATTTGAAAACTATGTCGGCGGCCTCTGGGTCAACTAAAATATTAAACTCAGCTCCGGGAGTCCAGTTCCCACCTTTTGCTGCACCGCCCATTAGCACTATCTTTTCAATCTTATCCTTTGCTTCAGGATGTGATGTAAGAAGGATTCCTATGTTTGTCAAAGGTCCAGTTGGGATTATAGTTACTTTTTCTTCTGATTCGTTTAAGATTTTCATAATGAGTTGGTCGGCATTTAATTGACTTGATTTAAGTGTAGGAGGTGGTAGTTCTGGACCGTCAAGACCAGTTTCGCCATGGACCTCAGGAGAAGTCATTAATTTCCTTATGATTGGAACTAGTGCTCCTTGAGCAACAGTTATATTTGCATCAATAAAACTTAATACCCTCAATGCATTATTGAGAGTTTTGTCCGGCGTCTGATTGCCGGCGCAGGTGGTGACTCCTTTAATTTCTAAATTATCACTACCGAATGCCATAATCAATGCTATTGCATCGTCATGTCCTGGGTCGCAGTCGATTATTACTGGTATCTTTTTCACTCTGCTTCTCCTTTTGTCGAACAACCTTTATTTATTTCTTGCTTCATATTGCTTTTTATCTTAAACATTAATGTTTTATACCAAAGCTTATTAAATATATGGTTTCAACCTAAACTTCATATAAATATGGTAATGAAGGCTGTGCCCCTTTTCGCTGAACTACGATTGATGATACTTTGTTCCCAAATAAAACGACGTCTCTCAAATCGGTGTATGTAAAATCTGCGGGCAGTTTACTTGCAATCGCTCCGACAAAGCCATCACCTGCTGCAGTCGTATCTATCGCCTTCACAATTAGCGCTGGGATGATTTCCGCTTTATCTCTTGAAACCAAGGCTGCTCCTTTTTCTCCAAGAGTCACAATCACGTATTCAACTCCCTTTTCGAAGAAAAACTCA
>CAYRVM010000001.1:4379-7171 GCA_964427575.1 uncultured Oscillospiraceae bacterium
TTTCTGTTTCGTTTGGTATTATTATATCGGTATTAATTAAAATTTCATCTAAGATTTGAGATGCTGGGGCGGGATTTAATATAGTCTTTACCCCGTTTTTTTTAGCGTAATCAAATGCAAAAGAAATTGCATTCATAGGCACTTCAAGCTGAGACAATAAAAATTGCGAAGCCTTTATTTCATTCTTTGCTTTTTCAATATCAGCATCCACAATTTCCATATTCGAACCTGAAATTACGACAATACTGTTGCTTCCAGAATCGCTTACTGAAATTATAGCTGTTCCCGTGTTAGTTTTTTTATCGATTGTTATGAAGTTTGTATCAATACCATCTTTTTCTAAAGCATCTACAAGGATTTTTCCATTTGCGTCTGGTCCAATTTTTCCGATCATGCAAACCTCTGCGCCCAGCCTCTTCGCAGAAACTGCTTGGTTTGCTCCCTTGCCCCCGCAAATATATTCAATGCTTTTCCCAAAAATAGTTTCCCCGTCTTTTGGCTTATTCTTGACCCTGTAAACGATGTCCATATTCATGCTTCCCAGTACTGTCACTTTATTCAACTTCGTTTCTCCAAATCTTCTTAACTCTCTTTTCAAGATCAACTCGGCTAATCCAAATTTGAGCATTACAGCCCTGACAAGTCAGTCTAAAATCCATGCCGGTTCTCATAACTAAAAATGTTTTAGATCCACATGGATGGTTTTTCTTTAATTCAACCGTATCCCCTACATTAATGACTAAAGGCATGCAACCGCCTCGAATTCGAATATGGCCCCTTTTGGTAATGCTTTTACTGCAATAGTGGATCTTGCTGGATAAAATTCAGAAAAATATTCTCCATAAATCTTATTAACAACAGCAAAATCTGCCATATCAGTTAGGAATAAAGTGGTCTTGATTACATTTTTAAGTGTTCCGCCAGCTTCAGCTAAAATAGCGGTCATATTCATAATCGCTTGTTCTACCTGAGCAGATATTCCTTCAGCTAGCTCTCCAGTTTCAGGCATTAGCCCAAGCTGTCCTGAAATAAAAAGTAGTTGTCCGCCTTTGGTTTCCATAACTGCTTGAGAATATGGGCCTATAGCTGCTGGTGCTTTTGATGTATTAATTATTGTGCTCATTTTTCACCTCATAATTTACTATTTTGTTATTTTACTAGCTCCCATATATCCAACTAGAGCTTCTGGGATTTCAACCGAGCCATCTTCCATCTGGTAGTTTTCTAAGATGGCGGCGAAGGTCCTGCCGACCGCTAAGCCTGAGCCATTTAATGTGTGAACAAATTCGGCTTTGCCTTTTGGTTCTGGTCTGAATCTTATGTTTGCTCTTCTTGCCTGGTAGCTTTCGAAATTGCTGCAAGATGAGATTTCAACGTATCTTCCGTAACTTGGCATCCAAACTTCGATGTCATATGTCATTGCAGCACTGAAACCTAAGTCACCGGAGCAAAGCCTTACGACTCTGTATGGGATTTTAAGAATTTGGAGCACTTCCTCTGCTGCCTCAAGCAATAATTCCAATTCCTTATATGAATCTTCTGGTTTTGTAAATTTAACTAGCTCAACTTTATTGAATTGGTGTTGTCTGATGAGGCCTCTAGTGTCTCTACCCGCGGAACCCGCTTCTTTTCTGAAGCAAGGCGTGTATGCGGTGTAGTATATTGGGAGTTGTTCCGCTTCAAGTATTTCGTCTCCAAGCATATTTGTCAAAGGAACCTCAGCAGTCGGAACAAGGAAAAAGTCCTTTGCCGGCACATGGAACATGTCGTCCTCAAACTTTGGAAGCTGTCCTGTTCCAGTCATAGCCGCTCTGTTCACCATAAATGGGGGCAAGATTTCCTTGTACCCATGTTTTTCGGTGTGTAGATTAAGCATAAAGTTTATCAATGATCTTTCAAGCCTCGCGCCTTGGCCTTTATATATCGTGAATCTTGCCCCCGCAATCTTGGAAGCCCGTTCAAAATCAAGTATGTCGAGGTCCGTTCCCACTTCCCAGTGAGGTTTACTTTGGAATTTGAATTCGCGTGGGGTGCCCCATTTCCTAATTTCAAGATTATCCTCTTCGGTTTTGCCTACTGGTACTAATTCGTAGGGGGTATTTGGTATGTTAAGCATTCCTTCATAAAGTTGGCTTTCGATTTCATTTACTTCTGCATCTAAAGTTTTAACCTCTTCAGACAGTAGCTTCATCTCTTCCATCAATGCTGTTGTATCTTTTCCTTCTTTTTTGTATCGTGGGATTTCTTTTGAATCTAGATTTTGCTTGTTCTTCTTTTGTTCTACGACAGATAAAAGCTCTCTTCTCTTTTCATCGAGTTTGAAAACCTTTAGTATGTCATAATCTCCCTGGCCTCTTTTTTCCACTGCTTTTTTAACAGCTTCAAATTCTTCTCTTATTTTCTTAATATCTAACATCCCACGTCATCCCCTTGTTAATATAAATTCTTTTTATAATCTAAATATATTTCTCTAAGCTCTTGAATTTTTTTCTGCATTTCTAGCTGCATGTTTGAAGCAGTCTGATAGTCTTTTTCGTTCAGCGCGATTTTAATTCTTGTCAGAAGACACTTTGTTTCGATTGTATCCTGGCCAAGATCTGCTCTGTACTTGCTGATGGTCTGCCAATTCAAGTTGTCAAGATCTACGGCACCTTCACTGCTATGTAGTTTCTTACATTCCCTCACAATATCCATATTGTTGGGGATTATCCTACCGTAAAGTTCAGCAGCCCATTGTCCAAGAATTGCTTCCTTATATGATTCAATAGTTATGTCATCAAAGACATTTCCAA
>CAYRVM010000001.1:7181-15549 GCA_964427575.1 uncultured Oscillospiraceae bacterium
CCTTAAGTATTTTTAATTTTTCTGGATAATCGTCAAACGCCTTAATGTTCTCATAAACCGTCTGTGGAACAAATCCAAATATTGCATCCCTCTCAGCTAAAGTATACTCGTCGAAGACATCCTTTTCGCTTCTATATTCCCTATCCTTTTCAAGATAGAAGCTAGTTTCTCCAGCTTTCTTTGAAAGTTCCTTCTCAAGTTCTTTTCCAGTTTTTCCACTAGCTAAACATGCCTTTATTCCGTCGAGTATTGCAAGATAGGAGCTCGCCAAAACAAGATATGTATTGCTCTTAGGATTTGGAGATCTAAGCTCAAATCTAGTCGCTAGTGGATTTGTCGCATCTCTAACTAATCCAATTAAGACCGTTCTATTTCTAGAAGGTGTGTCAGCATAGTGTCCTATCGATGTAACAATACAGACCGGTGCTTCGAACCCTACCTTTAGCCTGTTGAAAGCATCGTTGGATGAAGTTATAAATGGGTTAACAACCTCGTAGTTGTTTAAAATCCCCATAAGCGCGCCAAATCCAATTGAGCTTAAAAAATCTTCTTGCGGATTCAACGGTGAGAAAAGATTGACCTTTCTTCCGTCTCTTAAAATTGCTGCAACTCCAATGTGTGTATGCTCTCCGCTCCCAGCAACGCCATCGATAGGCTTTGCCATAAATGTTACATCTAAACTGTTTGCCCTAAACACATCTTTTATCACATATTTAATGTGCAATTCATTGTCAGCTGCCTGTAACGCTGAACTATATTTCCAATCCAGTTCCAATTGTTCCATTATATGATCATATTCCCCGGAATGTCCAAGCTTTGCCTTAACTCCGCCAACTTCCTTATGACCCATTTCTACTTCGAAGCCATACTGGTCAAGGAGTAAGATAGATTTTTCTAATGCCGTTCTCACTGGACCAACGGTTCTCTTCCAATATTGTTCCTTCAATACTTGTGAGGTTGAAAGTTGTTCCCTGTCAGCCCTATCATCTGGAGTCTTAACCCAAAACTCTAGTTCCGTAGCCGTCGTTAAAACTATATCCTCAATTTCATCGACTGAATCAATATCAATTTCTTTAAATGCATGCGGATTTTCCCTAAGTAAATTCATAAGGTCTGCCTTAAATGTTTTAACAGCATCTCTTAAAATTACTCTTGCTCCCACTTCATAAGTGTCATTGTGAACTAAGAAAGCAGGTATTCTCAAAGTCCCAATAGGAAGCTTGGTTTCTTCGCAGTGATGATTAAAATTGTAATCTACATACCAGTTCACATCGAGGTCGGGGATAATATCTAGCTTTGCATTGTTAAGTTCTGCAATCTTTGGAAGTACAACGCTTGATCCATCTGTTTGAACTCCTTTTGTAAGAAAATTATCGATTTCTTTCACGAAAAGCTCAACTGGGATTTTTTCGTCTGTATCATAGCCTCCGATATCTAGACCTGCAATGGAAACAAACTTTATTTCCATATGCTCCTTTAAAGTTCTTATAATTTCCGCCTTTGAGTGATTACCTGCCGGAATATTAAATAGCATTCTACTAAACATTAGTTGGTTTCCCCTCTCCTCTGAAAATTGAATTTATTGGCTATTATGCCTTATAACTATTGCTAGTTAGTTGTAGTAGTTGTATCTGAAGTAGGTGTTGTTGGTTCTTGTTCAGGGTTTAGCAACAGCAAGTATCTTTCTAAATCCTTGATGTACTTTCCATAACCTGCCCAGTCTCCATTCTGTTGAGCGGCGGTTGCATTCTTAAATGCTTCATTTGCTAGTGTTATCAACTGGTTCACGTCGGTTGTTACGCCGCCATCTGTTGTTCCGCCAGTATTGTTGTCATTTCCACCAATTGATCCACCAGTTCCAAACAATGAATTTAGTGCCAGTTCGAGTGTTTCTTCATAGGCAATTCTGTCATTGTATGCAACTATTACTCTCTTTACTTCTGGCAAGCTGTTTACATTATCTGCCTTCAAATAAATTGGTTCGATATAGATGAATGAGTTTTCAATTGGAATCACAAAGGTGTTTCCTCTGATATAGTCAGAACCTGTTGATCCCCAAAGTGAAAATTCTTTCGATATAGTTGTATCTTGGTCAATCTGTGAGTCAATCTGCATTGGCCCATAAATCAACTTTTCTTTTGGCAACCTGTACAATACGAGCTTCCCGTAGTTTTCTCCATCATTTCTAGCTACAAGCAGCCCTGACATGTTAGGTTTGTCTTTAGGCGTGTAAGGAATTGAGCTAATAAATTCAACTTCTTTTTCGCCTGGAAGCTTCATTATGTAGTAACTAGGCTTCATTTCAACTCTTTCTTTACCATAGATTTCGTATGAAATATCCCAAAGATCTTCGCCTTGATAGAATACTTTAACGTCATTCATATGATATCTCTTATATATTTCTGCCTGGATTGAGAACATCATATTAGGATATCTGATGTGGCTCTTTAATCCTTCTGGCATTTCTGAAAAGTTCTTAAATAGGTCTGGATAAATTTTAGCTAAGTTATTCACAACTGGATCTTTTCCATCTACCATATAGTAACTAACTTTTCCGTTATAAGCATCAATTACTACTTTAAGTGAATTTCTAATGTAATTGGTTGGATCTGTTGTTGAGAATGGCTGTGAGTAAGGGTAGTATGAACTTGTTGTATAGCCATCAACGATCCAATACAATTTACCTTCCACTGTAACGATGTAAGGGTCCTGGTCGTAATAAACAAACGGTGCAAGCTTTTGAAGTCTTTCTTTAATATTTCTATATATTACGATTTTAGATTCCGAGTTAATATTAGTTGATACGAGTATCTGTGCCGTCTTTTCTTTAACTGCAAATAATATTCTGTTGAATATTCCAAGTTTTATCCCAGCAGTTCCCTGATATTCGGAATAAACATTGCTTTCACCACTTGGATAGTCGAATTCTTTTTCAGCTGTATTAGTGATTATATAGTTGTTAGTAAGTTCACCAAAGTATATCTCTGGTCTGTCAATTTTGATTTCTGGTATTTCGGAAATTGGTGGAATACTATCAATAAGCATATCTGGCTGACCACTTTTTGTAACCTTGTCAACTCTAGATAATGTAATTCCGTATCCATGCGTATACTTTATATTCTTAGTTAGCCATTGTTGTTGTATTTTTGTTTCGTCAATTTCTCTTGCTGATAAGAATACCTGAGTATATTTACCATTAATTACGTACCTATCAACATCAACATCATTGAATAAATAGTAAAGCCTTATACTTTGTGTTTGATTGTAAAACTGTTTAGCTGGCTCATAGTCATTTATTCTAATGTTTTCAATTGTTCCTGCATTATTTAAGATGTCTTGCTTTGTTAAATTATTTGTCACAGGATAATCTTGAATTTGAATATCCTTTAATCCATAAGCGTTTTGTGTAAAAGTGATATTGTTCTGTAGGTATTGACTTTGCTTGTTTATTTCATCAGGTGAAACTATGAAGTTTTGTACTGCCATACTAAGACCAGTTCCCAATATAGATATTATTATCATTAATACTGGTGCCGCCGCTGCAAGCTTGTACTTCTTCTGTTTAATACCAAGCACAAAAGTTACGGCTGAAATAATTGCAAGTCCTATTAGTAATCTATATTCCCATAAAGTAATATTTACATCGGTGAAACCAGCTCCATAAACAATTCCAGTATGCCCATAAAGTATGCTGAACTGTTTTAAGAAAAGATTACTTGCCATCATTAAGAAGAACAAGGCGCCAAGAATCATTATTTGTCTTGATGCAAGGGCGATGATTTCCTTGATATTGTCCTGGTTGAAATTTATTCCTCTTCCAAGAGGACCCATAAATGCTGCTCCTGGATTTGCATATTGCTCTTGGTCGTCATATGGTTTTGGTTCGAACATCTTAGGTGTGCGTATGCTTACTAAGAATAGATAATATACTACTGTTAAAGCAACATAGGCTAAAACCACACCAATAATAATTTGATTTAGTTGTGTTAGCAGTGAGTATTTGAAAACGTAAAACGAAACATCAAGTTTAAATATTGGATCAACAATATCAAAACTAGTACTGTTCATATATTTTAATATTTCAAACCATAGCTGAGTTGTAGTTGCCATTGTAGTAAAGAATGCAAAAAGAACACCAATCCCCAGAGAAATTCTGTTGATTGCTTTTTCTGTCATCCTTGGAGTACCAGAAAACTCTATTTTTTTGTAGTAGTCAGATTTTAAAACTTTCAAGTATAGGAAAGTTAAAATCATTATTACTATAAATGTTGGAATACCAAGTGTAAGTTGGGTTATAAGTTGCTTCCAAAAGACACTAGTATATCCAAGTTCTTTAAACCACAGATAATCCGTTATAAAATTTACCAACGTTCCGAAGCCAGAAATCAAAACTAGTAGAACAACTATTATAGTTCCAATTCCGAATCTCTTGTTTTTCATTAATTCCACCCCTTAATAAACTATTTATACTTAATGCTATAATTTTTGACTTTAAAATTATTTAATTAGATTGATTATATCATAAAACTGATTATAAAAAAGGGTGCAAATGCACCCTTTTGAATTTTTTTTGGTATTTTGAGCAGTTTTTATATCAAAATTTATCTTATCTTAGAGTTTTTTCTATTGCTTCAATTGCTTCATCAGGCAATGCATCTCTTCCTGCTTTAAAATCTTTAAGAGATTGAAGGTATTCAATCCTATTTTTCATTTGTTTTGCAACAAGTTTTACATATGTTTCATCTTTGAAATCTGGAATAAATCCTTCCACGTCCATTGTCTTAAGACCTTTCATGCTTCCGAAATCTATGAATTTTGCTGTCTCATCAACAATTTTTTCTATGATATCAATTGTAACTTCTTTTGGGATTTTCTTTTCTAAGAAATGCCCCGTATTAATTACGTAACAAGAAACTCCTCTTTCTTCAAAAAGAGCCTTAAATTTATTGTAGTCATCCACTAATTTATATGTTCTAAATGGGTTAGCGTAAGGTTCGAAAATAAGGGCATCTCTGTCAACGCCTTCAGCAAGTTTTTCAGCAGTTGTTCTCTTTGTAGCTAATACTGCTCCCATAACCGATGCCAACACTGGATCTTCTATTTTAAGCACTGGTGGTAATGCATGATCCTTCATCAACCAAACGATAGAATTGATAGGTTCATCCATCTTGTCAACTCTGTTATCCGCCCAAAGCTTGGATTTTATAGCTCTACCATTACCATTTCTAATATCTTCAGTAACGATTACCATTTTCCCTTCAGAATCAATTGTAGCTCCACAGTTTTGAACTGTTATCAAGAATTTGTTGTCCTTAGAAGTAAGTGGATAATCTTGAGTCTTATCAAAGTATGAAGGCTCAAGAGCAACTGTCGAACCGTTTTCCGATGAAATTATATAAGCATCGTCATGGAGCACAGTTACGTTATACTTTCCATTATGTTTAGCATGTGTAAGTGTTGATTTACCGGACCCTGAAAGTCCAAATACACCCATTACATGCTTCTTTCCATCTTTTCTTTCCATTTTCTTAAGACCGCCATGGCATGATGCATATCCATTTCTGTTAGCAAGCCCCCACGCGATAGTCAAAGTGCCTTTTTTATGTTCCCCAAAATATCTAAGTCCAAGTAAAGCAGCGCAATTGTGTTCTGGATCAAAATAAGCTAAGCCGTCTGGGAATTTTGGATGCTTCCAATCAGGATCGGAAATTATATAGATATCTGGCTCTCCTCCAATATTTTTTGATTTCTTGTACATTTCATCGTAAAAATCATTCATATATTGAAAATTTAGCAACCAATTATACACTGTGTTTTCATAGGTTTCTGGTATTAGAAGGTTAGCTTTTACTATAAAGTCTTTGTCCAATCCAATGTATGCTTCAGTGTGGTACATTTTCTTGTATCTAGTAAGGTATACCGCTTCTCTCAGAATACCAGCGAAGTCTGGCTCAGAAACTCCTACTTCTCCTAGGATTATTCTGGCTCCAGCAAATCTTCCAACTGTTTCCCCATCATTGAATAGAAGGGTTTTTGCTCCTTTTGGAAGTCCGATTTTTTCTGGCTCAAATACTGGCATGTCTGTTACGATTGTTCCCTGAGATTTAATAGCCTTTTCATAAGCTTCTTTCAAATCAACTAGTTTGACCACGTTATTACCATAGAAAGCTGTTTCGATGGTTGTTCTAGATGGAGAAAAAGCCTTGTTCCCCATTGTGATTTTATCCCGTTCATACCTTGAGTTTGTTGACACGATATCAATCCTCCAAATTTACTCTAATTATGCAAAAAGTATATTTTCTGCACATTATTATTAATAGTTTTGAACTTATGTTATCATATAGATAGCTAAATTAAAAGGGAAATAGCAAGATTTCCGTATGTATACACTATACAATAGGCATATTGTTTATATGGAAATATTTAGGGTATATTCACACCATATATTTATCAAAATTTGAGGTGATATTGTGAACAAGCGAAAATTAATAATTGGTTCAGTTGCTGTTGTATTTATAATAGTAATAATATTTTTAATAACCTCTGGAAAATCAGGAAAGGTTGAGAGTATTACTACTAGTTTGGCAAATTTCGAGGAGCGTATCCTAGGAGTTGGAACCATGCAGGCTGGGACAGAGCTCCAATTAAAATCAGAAGTTTCCGGCACGGTATTGAGCGCTGATATAAATGAAGGTGCATCTTTAGTTGCTGGCGATGTTATTCTCGTCATTGATGGGGTAGACCAACAATTTGTTCTCGATGAAAAGAAGGCGGCTTATTTAAGCGCAAAAGCTCAGTTTCAGAATTTAACTGACTTTCAATTACCTACTGCCAAAAGCAATATGCTTCAGGCAGAATCAGAAAAGAAAATTGCATTGAATTTGTATAACGACGCAAAAGTTCTTTATGCTGAAGGAGCGATATCGAACAATGACTTGATGGACGCAGAAAATTCATATAAACTTGCGCTTTCATCTTGGAATACATCTGTTCTCTCATATAATTCGCTTTCAAAAAATGGCTCATTATATCTTGAGGGGCAGGCCCAATTGGATTCTGCAAAGGCTTCTTATGATAAGGCGCAGGCGCAACTTGGTAAGTATTCTGTCAAGGCAACAGGAAAATCTATTTTATTAAAGAAATATGTCGAAGCCGGAGCCTATGTACAACCAGGACAGTCCTTGGCCGATATTGGAACTTTGGATAATCCATATATTTCAACGGAATTGGATGAAAGATATTTCCCGTATGTAAAATCGGGAATGAAGGTTTTGATTTTCGTTGATTCATCAAGCAAATATAATGGCAAGATAAGTTCAGTTTCTCCTAAGATTAACGATGCTACTGGAGGTTTCTCAGTTAAAATAGAGCCTACAGAAGTAATCCCGTATCTGGCAGCTAACTTGACAGTAAATATTGAAATTTCATTAATAAATGTTCCAAATGCAATTAGTCTTCCCGAAGGTTATATTATCAGGGACGGATCTAAACCTTTCGTTTGGCTTTATAAGGGTGGGGCAATCCATAAGACTGAAGTTGTAGCAGATCCTGCATTATCAGGGAATGTTCTAGTTAAATCCGGATTAAGTGAAGGTGACGTAATTGTTAAGCCTCAAGCTGACTTCGTCGATGGCCAAAGAGTTTCTGTATAGAACAATTCTTATTAGATTATAGGGAGAACCAACTATGTCTTACGAATTAAAAATCGCTTTACGATTTCTTTTAAAAGGAAAATCTCAGACTATCTTTATTTTGTTTGGGATAGCTCTTGGCGTTGCGGTTCAAATTTTCCTTGGCAACCTTATTACTAGTCTTCAGACAAGTTTGATAGACAGCACGATTGGTAATAGTCCTCATATCGTTGTGTTGAGGGAAGAGGATCAGGTAACAAAGCTTATAAATTCCTCGATGGGCTCGGACCTTAGGGGTAATTATCCAACTTATACGAAAAATTTAGAAAACTGGCAGCTGATTAGTGACCAGTTGAAGATTGAAAATGGAGTTAAGGCAGTTTCACCAATTATGCAGGGTTCTGCGATTATAAGAGAGAGCGGAAAGACCTTGCCTGTTCAAGTTAAAGGGATTCAGCTAGAAAACGGCGACAAGATTTATCATCTTTCAGAAAGAATGGTCGAAGGTGTGGCTAGATTGGAAGGTAGCGGTGCCGTAATCGGTAAAACCCTTGCCAAAGATCTTGGCGTTGGTCCTGGTGGTAGCATAAATATCCTTCTCCCAGGCGGAACCACAACTCAGCTCACAGTTTCGGGAGTTTTCGATCTTCAAAATGAAAACAGCAACTCCGGGCTGATCTTCGTTGACATCAAGCGGGCCCAAAAACTTTACGGCAGCGAGAACGCAGTATCCTCAA
>CAYRVM010000001.1:15559-26436 GCA_964427575.1 uncultured Oscillospiraceae bacterium
AAGTTCAGCTAAACGACCCTTTTAGCGCCGATAGTGTAGCAAACCAGTGGAAGGAAAAATATAGCGGAATAAGTCTTGAGAATTGGAAGGATCAAAACAGTCAGTTGCTTACTGCTCTTACAAGTCAGAGTAGTTCATCATATACAATACAGTTTTTTGTAATTATAGCGGTTACCTTTGGTATAGCCAGCGTTTTAGCAGTATCAGTAGTTCAGAAGTCAAAACAAATCGGGATTCTGAAGGCTATGGGTGCTACAAAGAAGAGTGCGGCGCGAATTTTTATATATCAAGGTTTTTTACTCGGACTTATGGGCTCAATAGTAGGCAGCGGTTTTGGGATATTGCTACTTCGCGCCTTTGCGGGGGCCAATACAACCTTTGCCATAACGGTAGACCCGAAGAGCATACTGCTCATTATGTTTATTTCAGTAGCAGCGGGAACAATTTCTTCATTGATACCAGCTCGAAATTCCTCAATGCTCAACCCAATGGAGGCGATCAGAAATGGATGATTCTATTTTATTACAAGGTATGAATTTAATTAAAGATTATGGGCAAGCTCAAAAGACGAGAGCTTTGTTCGGTATTGATTTGACGTTGCACAGCCGCGAGTTCGCGAGTTTGATTGGCCCTTCCGGTTGCGGCAAGAGCACGTTGCTAAGTATACTTGGTGCTTTGGACAAACCAACAGAAGGTAGTCTTTTCTTCAACGGAAGGGACTTGTCGCAAATGACCGATAATGAACTTGCGATATTCAGGAATAAGAATATCGGTTTCATATTTCAGTCGCATCATTTGCTTCCCGAGTTTACGGCTTTGGAAAATGTGTTGATACCCTCTTGGATTGAGAGTGGTTCGGCGGATATAAAAAAGAAGGCTCGTGCAATCGAGCTCTTGGAAACTGTCGGATTGGGCGAACGCATGAACAATCCGGCTAACAACCTTTCCGGAGGTCAACAGCAGAGAGTTTCCATCGCAAGATCCCTTATCAACGAGCCCGACATCGTCCTAGCGGACGAACCAACAGGAAACCTCGATTCTGAGGCAACTGAGCAGGCCTACGATTTGCTCCGCGAAATAAACAAAAAAATGGGTACGGCATTTTTAATCGTAACCCATGATAGACATATCGCAGAGAAATCAGACAGAGTCATAGAAATGCTAGATGGCCGCATAGTAGATGATTATATAACTGCATTTAAAAACAAAGATCAATTATGGAATCATCTGGCGCCAGTCAATTGCAAACACTGTGATCGCGAAATAGTAGCATAAAATTTAATATCTAAAATAATTTACGATCAAAAGTTTCTTATCAACTGGTTCTAACTGATAGATCCATTTATAATCCTTAGTTACGGATTTACCACTTTCTGTTACTTTTATTCTTTCGTGAGTCCATACATAAAGATAGTTTGTGGATTGTCTTATTTCACCGATTTCTAGAAGTAAAAATTCTTCTGTAAGTCCAGAACTTCTATTAAATCCAAGCACATTTTCCCTTGCTTCAGTATCTTCCTTAGTCAAATCGATTGCATCTTCATTTCCTGAGTTTACGTAATCAATCCAAAGTGAGTCAAACTTGATTATACTCGCAACAGCTGATTGCTCATAATAAAATGCCTTATCATCTTTGTCTTTATACCAAATATTATTTGCTATTGGCTGTGAAGTTGCTATATCAGAATCCTTATATGTAATATTTGGGGAGTATTTGAATGCGTCGCTATACTTAATTTCTTTAATATTTACATTGTTCGTTAGCTGCGACGCAACCATAGCGGTCTTATCCACCATCGGAATCGGGTCAGCGGTCACCACCGGCGTCTGAGTACCATCGCCGGTTCCATCAGGATTTGTAACCCCACCTTCAGAGGTCGCGGGATCTTCAGTAGGGTTATTAAGATCGTCGACATCGACATTTCCACCGAAAATATTGTCTATCCCCTTAGATAAATCCTTTTGGAAATCCACAATAATCGCCGCGGCTTGGCTATCAGGCAGGAAATATTTAATTCCTAGAATTCCAGCTTCAACTACGACAATAATCGCAATTATAGCCAAAATCATAACTAGGAATATCCTTCCCTTTTTCTTAGGCTTATCTTCTGGTTCATAAGTCGAAACAGAGTAATCTACTTTTCTATTCCCTTGAGTTTGGTAGAAATTTGTAGATGCTGAAAACGCCATATCAACCTTGCTCGCAAGGTCATCGTTAGAAATTATTGGTTTTTCGATTACATCATTTACCCTATTATCTAAATTAGCTGCGCTACTACTTATGTCTGTAAATTGATTGCCTGGATTTTTATCATAGGAAATCTTTTCAAATTCCTTATCAAGCAATCTCTGAAAATCCTCACTCTTCTTATTTAAAGTGAAGAACTTATCTATTTCATCAACACTTTCAGTTATCTTTACTTCCATAGTTTCTGATTTAGGAAGGTCGAATTTTTCGGCTTTATCATCCCAAACAAACTCCAAAGGCTCCTCCTTTTTAGTCGGTCTACCGAAATCATGAACATTCCAATAGAACTCTCCCTCATCCTTTTTCTCTTTTGGTTTTGACGAAAACCCACTATCATTCGGTGTGCTATTGAAAATTATTCCCGCTTTATCAACACTTTCGGTTGGAGGTACTTTTGTGCCACAAACTTGGCAAATCGCACTTGATTCTTTTAATTGCTCTCCACAAATTTTACAATACATGATTTCCCTCCTCTTACTTCTTTATCTTAGCTTCTAGTTCTTTTCTAGTATAAATTTTCCCACTTTTACCAACGAATTTTTCGTTCTCATTAAGTTTTGGCTTAAGTAAGTCAATGTTTTCATCTTTGATTTTTATTGCTATATCCTGAATATCATCAATTTCTTTACAAGGAATTGGCTTAGAGTTATCAATTCTATATATTTCTCCCTTGCCCTCGATATGGTCCAATCTGTTTTCAATGCTTTTTAATGCATTGACTTTATCCTTTGTTTTCCAATACCATAGTCGCGGTGCCCTCATAATTAACCACATCAAAAATAGCACAACAACAACTATCGCAACTGTAATAATCATTTGCAGGTCATCTCTTATTATATGTTTAAAAATATTTTCTAGTACTTTTCCCATATTTTCCATGCAAACACCTTATGCCAAAGCAGAATAGTATGGATAATCCTTTAAATTTATTTTCTTCAATTGATTATATTATATCTTTCTTCGAATAACAATTACTTCCATTTTTTTCCCATAACTTGTTCTACGAAAACTTTGGCTATTTTGGGGTCAAACTGATAGCCAGAGCATTTAATTATCTCATTTATTGCATCCTTTTCACTTATTGGATCTTTATACTTCCTAAGAGAAGTCATTGCATCGAATGAATCAGCGATTGTAATTATTCTTGCCTGCATTGAAATTTCTTCTCCCTTAAGACCTTTGGGATAACCTGCGCCATCCCATCTTTCTTGATGCTCAAGTACATATAATGCAATTTCAGAAAACTCATTTACTGAGCTCAATATTCTATACCCAATTTCTGAGTGTTTTTTGATTTCTTTATTCTCTTCTTCTGTCAACTTGTCAGGTTTGTTTAGAATTTTTTCATCTATTCCTATTTTCCCAATATCATGCATCAAGCCAGTTATTTTCAATTGCTTTACAATATCTTCACTAAGATTCATTTTGGATGCAATCGCTTCACAAATTTCGCTAACTCTTTTGGAATGAAGCATTTCTCTTGGGTTTTTTTCATATAACGTGTTCATAATTAAATCGATGGTTTTACTTCGCATACTAGAAGTTTCAAATAATTTATTTCTGTACATATTATCTTCAGTCTTGCTAAATATATCTTGAATATTTTCTTCTACTTTATACTTTGTTTCATATCCAAATGAAACCGATATCTCAATAGCTCCAACTTTTTCCTGCTTTGTGTATTCCTTTATCCTTAAAATAACTTTTTCTGCTTCTGTGGTAGTCGTATCTGGGAATATTATAACAAATTCGTCCCCACCTAATCTTGCTATTATGTCATCCGCGCGGCAAGTATTTTTTATAACCTTGGCAACTTTAACCAGGAGTTCATCTCCCATAGCATGCCCAAAGGAATCATTAATAAGTTTTAGCCCATTTACATCACCAATGGCAATAGTCATTGGCAAGTTTCTTCTAGTGTCAAGCCTAACTAATTCTTCTTCATAAAACCTTCTATTATACAAACCCGTTAAATAGTCATGATAACTTAGATATTCCCTCTCTTCTTCAGCTTTTTTTCTTTGAGTTATATCTTGTTGATTTCCAAAGTGACCAATTATTCGATTTTGTGAATCATATATACAAATATAATCGCCTTCAATGCATATTCTTTCACCGTTTGAAATTGTCTGCCACTTATCAATATGTAAATGGCCCTTGTCAAATAAATTTCTCCAGATTTTCCTTTCTGCTTCTATATCAACTCCAATTAGTTGATTAGGTGTTTTATAAAGATATTCTTCTTCCTTTAAATGATACATATTGAGCATGGTTTGGTTTGCTTTTGTTATCCTTTGATGGTCAAAAACATAGTCCAAGACTTTTTCCTTGTCAACGGTGTCATTCCATATTATAGGTTCATCAATCATCATAAAGAAAATTCCACTTAACGACTGTCTAAAGAAAAGATTTAATCTTTCTGCGCTTTCAATAAGCGATTTTTGAGCTTCTAAAAGTTCCTCTTGATCTTTAGCTTCCTGAATAGCTCTTTCTACGGAGTGAATTAGTCTACCCATTTTATCTTTGGAAACATAATCGACAGCACCATTCTTCAAAAGTTCAACCGCTGCTTCTTCCCCGATACCTCCCGATAGACATATTAGTGGTGTATTGGGGCAAATAAGCTTAAGATGCCTAAGCGCAGCGAACCCATCGAAATTAGGTAACATAAAGTCAGAAAGAATCAAATCATACTTTTTCGTAGAAATCGCAGATATGAACTCTTCCTCTTTAATCACAGTATCAATTTGAAAATCTTGCTTAAGGTTTTCACTTAGGTACTCGTATATAAGGGAAGAATCCATGGGTGAATCTTCTAATGATAAAATCTGTAATTTAATATTTGAATCTTCCGAATCCTTCATTCGTTTATCCTCATTCTATTGGTAATTCATTTATTCATCATCTTTCTTGTGGCAATTCATTTATAATTGCCCAAAATACGCCGATTTCTTTGACAACATTTGCGAAATCAGAAAAATCAACAGGTTTGACAACGTATGCATTTACTCCCAACTCATACCCTTTTATAAGGTCTTGTTCTTCTCTAGAGGAAGTAAGCATAATAACAGGTATTAGTTTAAATTTATCATCCTTTTTTAGTATTTCTAAAAGCTCCAAACCATCCATTCGTGGCATTTTTAAATCTAAAAGTATCATTCCTGGATTTCCAGGTTTTCTGTCTTTATATTCTCCCTGGCGATTTAAATATTCCAAGGCTTCAACTCCATCATTTACAACTATTACCGGGTTTAATATCTTGTTTTCTCTTAATACTTCCTTGGTCAACTCCACGTCCAGTTTGCTATCTTCTGCATAAAGTATTGTTCGCATATCCATCTTATTCACTTTCCTTTCTTTTTAACAACGAGAAATAAAAAGTTGCGCCTTCTCCAACTTTACCTTTAGCCCAGGTTTGTCCGCCATGCCTTGTCATAATCCTTCTAACAGTAGCCAACCCGATGCCGGTCCCCTCATAGTCTTCTCTTGAATGAAGTCGTTGGAATACTGTAAAAAGTTTTGCAGAGTAGGCCATGTCGAAACCAGCTCCATTGTCCCTAATAAAGTATAAAATACTGTCTTCGTTCTCTTCAGCCCCAATTGTAATTTCCGCAAATTCCCTATTCTTAGTAAACTTAACTGCATTTTCAATGTAGTTGCTCCATACAGACTTAAACATTTCTTGATCACCGATCGTTTTTGGCATATCACTAATATTAAATTTAATTCTATGCTCAACATCTTGCTCAATAATTGGCTGAATCAACTTGTCCACAATTTCGTTCATATCAATCTGCATTAATTTCATTTCAACTCTTCCAGTTTTAGAAAATTCTAGTAAACCATCAATAAGTTCTCCCATATTCTGGGCCGAAAATGAAATATTTTTGAGATAGCAACGTCCCTCTTCTGGGAGCAAATCTAGATATTTTTTCACTAATAAAGAAGCGTACCCCGTAATGTGACGTATTGGTGCCTTCATGTCATGTGAAACCGAGTAGGAAAATGCTTCTAGCTCTTTATTTGCCGCTTCGAGATTGTTTTTAACATGAATTAATTCCACTTCACGCTTATTCTTTTTCTCGATTTCTTCTTCAACGGTCTGCGTCATGTAATTAAAAGTATTGGAAAGCATACCAAATTCATTAGTAGATTCAATGTGACTTCTCGCTCCCAAATTGCCCTTTTGAAACTCAGATGTTTCATAAGTTAATTCTCGTAGGGGATCTAAAATAGCTTTCTTTAAAAATGTAATTATCGCAAACGCTAAAATCAAAATTGTTACAAGCGCGATTGCTGTTAGTGCTACTATTTGGGTCATTTGATTCTGCGCTTCTATGTAAAATGTTCCCGCTTTATTTTTTGCAAATTTATTTATTATCCCTAAGTTCGTCATTATTTTGTTAACTTGTATTCCGCCTTCACCACTTGGCAATATTATTTGTAATGCTTCTTCAGTTTTTCCAAGTTTAATAAGTTCTATTTCCTTAGCCCTAATATCTTTATACTCTGAAATAGATTGGTAGACGTTATCAATATCTTTAACTGGTCCAAGATATGACTTATATAGAATATCCAGTTGGCTAGATGCATCCTTTTCAAACTTTTCAATTGAAATAATGCTTTCATTCAAAGCATTCTCATTTGTTGCTAAAATCAGATCTTTCATTTGAATTCTAATGTTTAGAATGTCAACCTGAATAGCACCAATTGCGCTTTGAACTGTAAGGGGGTGATCATGCATATCTTTAGTGCTCTGCCAAAGTCTGTTTGAATTGTAAAATACAATAGTTCCTAAGACGATTACCAAAACCATGATTATCGTTAAGCTAAAATTAAGCATATTTGATATCTTAATATTTTTCAGCTTCATATTGCACCTCTCTGTTTACAATTAATTATACTACGATTATATTCTAGAATCCAAAAGTTTTTCTTCAAAATTAAAAGGCACTAAATAACGCCATTCTTTGAATGGCGTTTTGTTATACTGGTTGGTTATTGTTCAGAATTTTTCCCATATAATAATACATTCTCAATGAATGTATTGACAATCTCCGGATCGAATTGTGTGCCTGAGCATTTTTTAATTTCTTCAATGGCTTCTTCTTCAGTTAATGCATGGCTATAAGTTCTTTCTGTAGTCATGGCATCATAAGCATCTGCAATTGCAATAATCCTTGCGTTTATTGAAATTTCTTCACCCTTAAGATTTCTTGGATAACCCGTGCCATCCCATTTTTCCTGGTGCTCAAGAACGTATTCAGCTAATTCAGAAAATTCATTGACGGAGCTAAGTATCCGGTATCCAATCTCAGGATGCCTCTTCATCTTTATCCACTCTTCATTATTGAGTTTGTCAGTTTTATTTAGAATCTTCTCATCTACACCTATTTTCCCGATATCGTGCATTAGGCCTGCAATACTCATCTGGTTAATGTCATTTTTATCAAAGTTCATTTTTATTGCTATCATTTCACATAATCTGCTCACTCTTTTAGAATGCAACATCTCTCGGTTGTTTTTCTCATATAACGTATTCATGATTAGGTCTATAGTTTTGCTCCTAATGCTTGCACTCTCATAAAGTTTGTTCTTGTACATGTGGTCTTCAGTTGTTTTGATAATATTGTGTATGTTTTCTTCTATTTTATACTTCGTTTCATGCCCAAAAGAGATAGAAATATTAATGGAATCCATTTTTTCATTAGCTTCCATCTCTTTAATGCGCGCTATAACTGCCTCCGCAGAAACTGAATCTGTCTTTGGGAAAATTATAACAAATTCATCTCCACCAAGCCTCGCAACGATATCGTCAGCTCTGCAGCACTTTGTTATTAAATTTGCTGATTTTCTTAAGACTTCATCACCAATTGCATGCCCAAAGGAGTCGTTAATGAGCTTTAGCCCATTTACATCCGCCATCGCGATTGTAAGTGGTAAATTTCTCATGGTATCAAGCCTTTTCAGCTCCTCTTCATAGAATCTCCTGTTATATAATCCTGTTAACTGATCATGGTATCCCATATATATTATTTGATTTTCATTCTTCTTACGCACTGTGATATCCTGGGCTGCTCCCCAAAGCGAAATGATATTACCCTCAGAATCTTTTTCGGCTTCGCCCCTAACCCACATCCATCCATTTGATCCGTCATTTGTTACGGTTTCCAATTCAAGTTCATAAGGAATTCCGGATCTTCTTGTTTCCTCAAGGAAAGCCGATAATTTATCCCAACTTTCCGCAGTAAATAACTTCATATGCTCTGTGTAAGGTGGCACAGGGAGTAAAGGATCAAAATTATACATTTTGTAAAGCTCTTCTGACCAGATCACTTCGTTTGTTGCCAAAGTTAGCCTCCAAGTCCCAATATGAGCAATCCTCTGTGATTCCAATAAATCTTTCAGTTGTTTATTCTGTAGTTTCTCAGCGGTTATACGATCCGTGATATCGATAAAGCTTATAATCACTTCTGCTATTTCCCCAGTATGATTATAAATTGGGGTACCATTTACAGTTACCCAGTTGGTGGTATCGGTATCGGGTTTATAAATCCCGAGTATTTTATCCTTTATAGGTTTCTTACTGTCCAAAACGAGAACAACAGGGAACTCTTCAAGTGGCAGTTGAGTTTCATCTTCCCTTTGAAACATCCAACGCGGATCTATTGCTGCTTTGCCTAGTAGTTGTTCCCTTGACAGGCCTAGCAGTTCCTCCGCCCGCTCATTGCAATCAACTATTGTGCTGTCCTGGGCATGTACCACGACGCCGGCATGAAGGCTTTGCAATACCTCTCGAAATCTGCTTTCATCCTCTTTAAGTTTTCTCTCTGCCTGCATGCGTTCAGTAATATCACGAATCGAAACAATCATCACTTCCGATTCTTTTAATCTGATTACATTCGCTGTTATCTCTACGGGGAATATTTTGCCGTCTTTTGTTTTATGATAACGTATAGGTATTGTAGTGATTCCTTCTTTAAGCTCCTTCATAGCCTGTCGTGTCAATTCGGGTTCTACAGACACGTCAGTATTTTTCATTTTTAAAAACTCATCAACTTCATAACCATAAGTTCTACATGCGGCATTATTCGCTTCAAGGATTGCTCCTGTTTTCTTATCCAATACGAATGAAGGATCACTTTCATTATCAAATAAAATACGGTATCTGCTTTCGCTCTCTTTTATGGCTGCTAGCATTTCTAGAATATTATTATTTGCATCAGTCAATTCCAATGTCTTTGCTTTAATTCTATGTCTTAGCACTCTATTAAAGATAAAAAGCACTAACATAATAATTAGTAGCCCTATTGCAAGAGAATATGCCCACGTTGGAATTTCCTTAGACCCAGTTAAACCCACCCACTTTTCATAAGTTGAGTAGTAAAATGATTTATCATCGTTCTTCCATATGCTGATATTTCTATCTATAGCTGCTATTAGATCAGTATTATGACTTTTTTTAACGGCATATTTTATTTTGGTTGGCGCGAACATGATGGTTGATCTTTTTACAGCATAATTACCCTCCAATGTGAGTCCCGTTAAATTCCCATTTATTCCAGCATCCACCTCATGATTGGCAATAGCAGAAAACACATCCGCATATTCCTCCTTTTCGACTGTAGTTACATGAAGACCAAAACTATCAACAAGTTTTATAAACTCAGTTCCTACCAGGCTATCATTTAGGATTGCAACCCTCTTCCCATCGAGGTCAAGAATAGTTTGGATATCAGTTGATTCGGGTGTATATATTAATCCCCATTCCAAGAAAACTGTTTCTTTAGTGAAATCATAGATTTCCGCCCTTTCATCCGAATAGCCTACGGCTATTAACAAGTCGATTTCGTCGTTGTTTAATCTTTCAATACATTTAGGGAAAGTTCCTGGAACATATGTTATGTCCCAGCGTTCTTCCTCCGCTACTTTATTTAACAAATCAACGAACATACCCTGGGCTTGGTTATTGTTATCGATTATTGTCAATGGTGCGAAATTATAGAAACCTACCCGTACTTCTTTGTTTGCTTTTTCAGCTAAGGAGGTTGTGATTCCAGAATTGATACAAAAGATAAGTGTGACAATAATTAAAGCTGCCCGGTATAGATTCTTCATAAGTATATTCTCCAATAGTATAAGTTAGGACGGTAATTATTTAATTTTCTCTGTGTACAAATTATATTCTTTTATCTGAATTTGTAAATAATATTTAAAGTATTTGGTCTACCCTTTTAGATCATTAGCCTTTCTCAATTTCTTGACTTATTGTCATTTTGCATAATATACTTGAGCATAGTTTGTTAGAAAAGATTATTGCTATATATGTGGAGATTTTGTGGAAGATTTTATAAATGTTAAAAAACAATCAAATAGGGTTTACTATCTGGATTTAGCTAGAGGATTAGCAATATTTTTTATGATAATGCAACACTCTATTATAATTCATGGGGAAACTGGCGGAGATCCAAATACTGTGTTGGGGAGCATTCTTATACTTCTAGGTACTGCTCCTGCTGCCCCAGTATTTATGATTATAATGGGTGCTTTTATAATGAAATCAAATAAAAGCATGCTTGATGGAGTTTTCCGTGGTATTAGATTATTTATATTTGGTTATATTTTAAAT
>CAYRVM010000002.1:0-25565 GCA_964427575.1 uncultured Oscillospiraceae bacterium
TTCGGCTATGGTTCTCGTACATATATTCTGTGATTCTTTTTAGTCTTTCAGCCAGAACTTTATTACCCTTATTCTTTGACTCGTTAACGAATTTACCATCGTCCATTGAAAAGTATTGGAATTCATTAACTAGAGAAGAAATAAAATTGCATGTATGTTCTATAGTTCTATGCTCAAAGTCTTTTTCCTTAGATAAAAATTCAAATACAATCCTAGATAATAAAGTTCTAAGGTTATCTAAACTTTCATCATCGTTATCTTTCATATCAGTAACGAAAAAACAGTTATTTAAATTATTGAAGTATTTCGAGAAAAACTTCAAATCTATCTGCAACATCAAAACAAGATTCTTTTCTCCGGTGTTTTCGAAACTATGAATTTCTCTATCATTTAATATGAAAATATCACCAGGTGATAAAATATAATTATAATATCCGTTTTTAAGGCCTACTGTACCAGAAAGAACGTAAACAACTTCCATCTCATCATGAAAATGGATAGGGTATTCTTCTATATTAGCAATGATTGCTACTATAGGTAAATCTTGACCGAATACAATTTTTTCCTTTAGCATTTACTCTCCTTTAAACTATTATGTTAACCTGTGTTTATATTTTTTCGAACATTTTTCAACAAGCTACAAATTATTATTTATCAACCTTCGAGGGTATTTCCCCAAATTAAAAGCTTTGTATACGATTTTATTCACGATTGCCTGTGGAAAAGTATTGATAGCGTTAGCCTTGAAATAACTACGTTTCTTTAATTTACTAAATTGTTTATACACAAGTTATCCACAGATATATGAAGTATTATTATAAACTATATTTGATGTGTTAAGCATAGCAGTTACAATAATTAGCTAAATTATACAATGGCCATAATAATTATGCTATAATTTTAATTATTAATTTGCTATTGAGGAGATTTACCTATGACGATTAAATATTTTGCGAAGAATATATATGAAAAAGAATTGAAATCAAGGATAACCGAAAAAATCGGTGACGATATTCTAGTTTTAGATAGTACCATATTTTTCCCAGAAGGTGGTGGTCAGCCTTGTGATCTAGGAGCAATTAACGATTTACTTATTCAGTCTGTCTATGAGGAAGGGCAAAAGGTTTTCCACAAGCTAACAATTTCAAATGATACACAGAGGGAAATATTTTCTACTTTAAAAGTTGGCGATTTAGTAGTTAGTGCACTCGATTGGGATAGACGATTTGAACATATGCAAAGGCACTGTGGGGAACACATTCTATCTGGAATTTTCTTTAGAGAGTATTCAGCCATTAACAAGGGTTTCCATATGGGTGATGAATATATGACTATCGATCTAGACATGGACTCAATAAGTGACAATGATTTAGATAGGATTGAACTTGAGGCAAACAAGGTAATTTGGTCGAACGCTCCTGTAAGCGTAACGTACTTCGACAGTATGGAAGAAGCCTCAAAACTCCCTTTAAGAAAGGCCGTGACGATCGATTCAGACATTAGCGTTGTATGCGTTGGGAGTTTGGATAATCCAGCTGACTGTGTCGCATGTTGTGGAACCCACCCAAGTTTTGCCGGGGAGGTCGGCTCCATTAAAATCTTTAAGGCGGAAAAGTACAAGGGTATGATTAGAGTGTATTTTGATGCTGGAAAAAGAGCCATCCTAGATTATAATCAAAAGAACAAAATAATAAGCAATCTTTGTAAAAACTTTTCCGCAACTCCGGCTGATTTAGAAAGTAAAATCGAGAGCAAAATTGAAAAGAGTGAAAAGGTAATTGGTGAGTTGAAACTTTTGAAGGAAATGCTCATTCAAAAAGAAGCAGATGAATTAATAGATTTAGTTTCTATACCTTCTGATACAGAGAATTATATCGATGATAATCAAGAAGTTACAGTCGGCCAAATTGTAATTAAAGAATTTGAAAATTATTCTATCGATGATCTTTCTTATATGTCAAAAATTCTATGTAAGAATAGCGATCATTTGTATATTCTTGTGTCAAATAAGGATAATATAGTTTTAATTGAAAAGAGTCCTGAGAGTTCAGTTAATACTCGCGATTTAGGAATTCTTATAAAAGATTATTGTAAAGACAAACCTGTTCGTGGCGGTGGAAGCAAGTTCTCTGCTAGGATAAGCTTTAATGGCAACAACGAATTAAGTGATTTTCTAGATGAAATTTTAGATTTGCTTTAAGAAAATGAATTAAAGTCGATAATTTGATATAAGTCAATAAGTGAAGATTAGTATAATTGCATTAATTATTTTAATCTGCTATAACTTTATAGAAATGCTGATAGTCGATTGGATTTTCCCAATCTCCTCCCCATTTCCAGCCTCGCTTAACGAAAGCCTTGTAGCAAGGGTCATCTTTGATGATTAATCCTTTTACATTTTTATCGCGATTTAAGTTTGGATCTCCGCTACTTGGCAAGACCTGATTAGCGAGTCCACTTTTCATAAGCAAATATGGGTTCTGGATAGGGTTAATATCGATTGCAAGGCCCAAAGCATGTTGGGAAATCGCACCGCCCCCAGTTATTTCTCTATAGCAGAATGCTGAAGAATTATTATCCTCCATTGAAGCCAAATCTGAAGCGTTGTAATTATCGATTAGCCTAACTTTTTCTATCGGGTATTTGGCAATGTATAAATCCTTAAATATTTCAATCACATCGTCTGCTACCTTTTCATTAACGATGAGTTCGCCAATTTTAGTTTTGCCATCAAAACCGTAAAATAAGATCTTTATGTATCTAAGTTGTTCTAACTCTATATCATCGTTGTTTATAAATGATTTTCCTGTGATTCTAGCTATTATATCTTTTGACAAGGTTTCTTGGGTAAAATAAATATCCAAGTCATCTTTGACGATGCTTGGCAGAATTGCTATCTCATTTCCATTGTTTTGATTTGCTAAATTTGAAGCTTGATCAGTCGGTAAACCTTGCTTTTGGCTCTGACTAAAGCCGGCTCCAAAGTTCTCGAATGCAGCGCTTTTTTGCGCCATTTCAGAAAAGCTATCATACATCGTAATATTTAAGATGGTTATTGCTATAGTTAATATAGCAATAACCATCTTTATTAGTCTTACCAACTTCCGCCGCCGCCGCCGCCCATTCCGCCACCAGAGAAACCGCCGCCACCGGAAAAGCCGCCACCGCCGCTTCCGCCTTGGGGTGCTTTTGGTACCGAAATATTGCTTTGGAATGATCTAACTGAATGATTGAATGAATTCATAAATATCAGCGTATTGAAGTTGCTTCCATAAGCACCCCCAACATACCAAGTTGGTGGCTCTAGGGTAATGGACTCAAACTTCTTTGCCCATGTATCTGTTAGCCCAAGAACATACGCGTAAGGCAGTACATTAAAGAAGTATTTAGGATTTTCATTTACTAGAAGTTCCAACTTATCCAATTCTGCCTTTTGGATAAAGTCTTTTAATCCTAAAATCTTTCCCATCCATTCAACGCTTTGCTTGCTTCTTTGTTTCATTATTTTCGCCATAGCCATGGTGAAAATTGATGCCAAACCAGCAACTATCGGAATAATAGTCATATTCAAAATATAGTTCCCGTATAGGAAAACTTCTCCCAAAAGTATTAATATAAAGAAAACATCAAATACTTTTGAAGCTGCTCTTTTGATTCTTCCCATGCTGTCTCTTCTATCAAATGCTCCAATTGATATGCTGAAGCACAGGAAATTGGTAATGAGAATGAATCCAACTATTACATTAAAGTATACCGGCATAATAGTTATATACGTACCAATCAAAAGGAAAGCAGCCATTGGAATCATCATGAGTAGAACGCCAATTCCTCTTGCAAACATTGAGTTTTGAGTAAATATTCGTTTTTCTTTGTTTTCTTTAAAACTATCTTTAATCATTTCCTTGGTTGTGGTAAAAGTCTCATAGAAATCTTCTTTCAAACTACTTGAAAATACTTCGTCCCCGCTTTTAAATAAGCCTTTGAACATTACTTGCTCATATGGTTTAGCAGTAAGTGGTAAATCCTTGAGTTTAATCAAAGAGAAATCTTTATCATCGCTAGTTACAATCCTTATATATTCCTGATTTGCCCAGTAGATAATTAATGAGACCACATCTTTGCTGTCAACTACTCCATCGATTATATATCCTATTTCTGCTGAATTAATTCCATTTGGTGGATAAAATTCGACAGTTTTGACAGTCTTTGGATCTCTTCCAAATCTTAGCCATAGGAAAATACTTAAAAGAGGTGTAAGAAGAATCAATGCTAGCATGAACAAGTAAAGGAAGTTACTGTTACTTTCCCCTACAAAATAGTTTTCATCGAGCATGATCTTTAATGTAACGCCCTCGTTCACTTCCAATGGTGAATCTATTCTAGCCGTTATTAGATTTCCATCGACTTTCCAAGAAACCTTTGATACATCATTGCTTCCATATGTTCCAGATATAAACTCCACTTTGCTCGGATCGAAGGCCTTTGGCATATTGATTGTTATTGTTGCATTATCTATTGAAGTGCCCCAACCCGTAGGAATAACGTTGAGATAAAGATCATCAAACAATTGAATTTTATCTTCAGTTAACCCATATTTGTAACCAATTATATAGTCTTGAGAACCTTCCACATAAGTGTCTGCGCTCCCAATCTTCATAAGCACGTTTTCATTTTCGTAAGAAACTTCGTAGGGAAAACCCTCTACGTAAATATCATTAACTGAAGCTCTATATCTTTCTGAAACTGTCTTCCCATCGATGCTTCTAGTTACAGTCCCCATATATGGAACATATCTGTAAATACCATGCCTAGGTTCAGTATATGTGATTTTTATATCTTCCTTAATATAAAGAACCTTGTTTTCCTTAACATCGATATTAACATTATAATCTTGCGTCGTGTAATATTCAGCATAAGCAAAACTAGTATTAATCGCTAGGCCGATGACAATCATTGCAAAAATTGCAACCAAATTATTGGCAATCCTAAAATTGCCTTTTATAAATCTATATAAAGTATCCATATCGTCTCCTAAAATTTAACTTTAACTGCATCTCTTTCTTCTTCGGCTTCAACTTCAAACATAGGCTTTCTCTTGAATCCGAACATATTAGCCAAAATATTATTTGGGAAGATTTCAGTTAAAGTATTAAATTCCTTAACAACTGCATTGTAGAATTTTCTTGCATTAGCAATATCTTCTTCGACAAGTTTCAATTGGTTCTGAAGATCTAGAAAACTCAAGTTTGCCTTAAGATCAGGATATGCTTCTGCTACGGCGAACAAACTCTTAAGTGCTCCAGTAAGCATTGTTTCACCTTGGATCTTGTCCTCAACTGTTGTTGCTTGGGAAGCCATATTTCTTGCTTCAGTAACTTTTTGAAATGTTCCTGATTCATGAGCCGCGTATCCTTTAACAGATTCTACTAAATTCGGAATTAGGTCATATCTCTTTTTCATGAAAACATCCATTGTTGAAAAAGCTTCTTCAACTCTGTTTCTCATTGCTACGAAACCATTGTATGCCGAGATAACCCAAGCTACTACAATGAGTATTAATACACCAATAACGATTAGAATTATTGTACCTGTTCCCATAATGACACCTCCATTAAATGACTAAAAAAATTCTTTAATTATAACTTCTATGGATCTTGCTGAATTTATCTCGAAAGCTTCATCAGGCTGAAGTTCAAACGAGGCTTCACTCCTAAATCGCTTTGCAAACTTAACTAAGATTTCTTCTTTTGAATAATCTTCCTTATAATATTTTACAACAAACTTTTTGCACTCCTCGCAAGCTTTTTGCGACCAATCCCAATAATTTTTGCTATCGGATGGATCAATAAGCCCGTAATGCGGCGAAATAATATATTTAGCTTGAAGCTTTCTAAGCTTGTTTATGGAATTGATTGTATCCTTATAGCTTGTAAGGAAAACCGGCGACATTTCGCCGAGCTTGAGCAATACCCCTGGCGTTTCTCCAGGAAACAGAACATCTTCATTTCTTAAGAAAAATGCAAGACAGCATTTTGTGTGGCCCTTGGTTTCCAAAACTTCTATTTGTATATTACCAAGGTCTATAATATCGCCATCTTTTATAGCTTCGTCCACATAAAGACCTTCCATATTTAAGTCTTCAATTTCTTGACCAAACAACTTAGAAGCACTTATTGATAAATCTTTTATTAGAATTTTCGAACTTTCCTTATCCAGCACTTTTTTCCCGTGTTCCGAGCTTAGAACAGTTACTTCAGGCCATTTCGACCTAAGTGCCATTGTACCTCCTACGTGGTCGTAGTGCGAATGGGATAAGATAATAAAGTCTAAAGGCTTATCGCCTAATATTTCAACGATATTTTCAACTAGTTTGTCTCCGCAATATGCCATCCCAGCGTCAATTACTGCAGTTCCAGCTCTACCTACTATCAGATAAGTATCTCCACCTAGGCCGCCGGCAACATTATGAATATTTTTATTGATAATCTCTAACATTATGCCCCCCATGATTAATTTATTTTGACAAATAATTATAACCCAAAAGTCAACTTATTGAAATTGTTATTATTAATACTCTATTAAACTATTTTATTAAATATTGTTGACATGTAATAATACATAAGATAATATACGTATATTCGCATATGCAAATATACGATAGCAGCGTTTGATACTTCAAATTTCAATACCGACAAGAAAGGCACAAATAATGATAATTTTCCAATGGTTAAATGATCAGGTTCTAAAAATGGAATGGCTATCCAATCTTTTTCAATATCTGGTTGAAAAAGTATTCGGTTTAGATATAACAGGACAGCTAGGCGGAAGTCTTCACTTTTTTCTATATGATGTAGTTAAGATATTTATATTGTTATGTGTGCTTATTTTTATTATTTCATACATACAAAGTTTTTTTTTTTTTTTTAGGACAAGGAAAATATTAGGTCGATTTAAAGGTGTTTCTGCGAATATCCTTGGAGCATTGTTAGGAACTATAACACCCTTTTGCTCATGTTCATCTATCCCATTATTTATAGGATTTACAAGTGCGGGTCTCCCCATCGGAGTAACTTTCTCCTTCTTAATCTCTTCACCTCTAGTTGACTTAGCATCCGTAATTCTATTAGCAAGTATCTTCAATTGGAAAATAGCGATTGCATATGTAATTGTCGGTCTTATTTTGGCAGTAATTGGTGGAACAATAATTAGCAAATCAAAGCTTGAAAAGTATGTTGAACCATTCGTCTTTACCAATAAGATTATGGAAGCGGATCAAGATGCATTAACAAGGCTAGATAGAATGGATTTTGCAAAGAATCAAGTTTTCGATATTGTAAGGAAAGTTTGGTTGTATATATTAATTGGCGTTGGTATTGGAGCCTTGATACATAATTGGATTCCTGAGAGCGTCATTTCAGCTGTACTTGGCCAGGATAAATGGTACTCCGTATTATTGGCAACTTTCGTTGGCATACCAATGTATGCAGATATATTTGGGACTCTCCCAATCGCTGAAGCTTTGGTTTCAAAGGGAGTTGGATTGGGAACCGCTCTTTCATTCATGATGGCAGTAACTGCTCTATCCCTTCCATCGTTGATTATGTTAAAGAAAGTAGTTAAAACAAAGCTTTTAGTAATATTCACAGGTGTTGTAACCATAGGAATTCTGATAATAGGATATTCCTTTAATGCCTTTGGATACTTGCTAATGTAATTTATTTAAATATTAAGAAAGTGGGTGGTACTATTTTAAACATTATAAATGTATTTAAGGCCTTATCAGACGAAACAAGATTACGGATTTTAAATCTACTATTTGAACAGGAACTTTGCGTCTGCGATATTATGGAAACTCTTCAAATAAGTCAGACCAAAGCTTCAAGACACTTGGGTTATATGAAAAATGCGGGCTTGGTAAATGATAAAAAGCAGGCTCAGTGGGTTTATTATAGAATGGCCGATTTAACGAATGGTGATTTTATTGAAAGCTTAGTTAAGAACAATCTTAGAAAAGAAGAAATATATATTAGCGATCTCAAGCACCTTTCAGACTGGCTCATAGTTAAGGGTAAGGATTGTATTAAATAATTTCAATAAATAGTTTAATAAATAATTTTATATATAGTGGAGGTAAACATGAGTATCGAAAAACATGCAAGGCTATCATTTTTAGATAGGTATTTGACCCTTTGGATATTTTTGGCTATGGGAATTGGCGTAGGAACAGGTTTCTTATTCCCTTCCGTAGCAACTTCTCTCGAAGGCATGAGTACAGGGACAACATCTTGGCCAATAGCGATCGGCCTAATTATTATGATGTATCCACCGCTAGCTAAGGTTAAATACGAAGAAATTGGCAAAGTTACAAAAAACAAGAAAATCTTTGGATTTTCGTTAATCCAAAACTGGATTATCGGGCCTATCTTGATGTTTGTCCTAGCAATAATCTTTCTTCCCGACATGGCAGATTATGCTGTAGGATTAATTATCATTGGGCTTGCTCGTTGCATAGCTATGGTAATCGTTTGGAACACCCTTGCTAAGGGTGACAATGAATATTGCGCAGCCCTTGTTGCTGTAAATTCAATATTCCAAATCTTATTCTTCTCTCTTTATATCTATATTTTCGTAACATTTCTTCCAAATCTACTAGGTCTTTCCTTTGGCGGAATGGCTGTAGATATTAGTATTTGGAAAGTTGCTCAGAGCGTATTAATTTATCTAGGAATACCTTTCTTCGGTGGCATAATAACAAGATTTGCCTTGATTAATTCTAAGGGTAAAGAATGGTATGAAACTAAATTTATACCTAAAATTTCACCTTTTGCATTAATTGCATTGCTTTATACTATAGTAATAATGTTTACTCTCAAGGGAGAATATATAGTTGAGCTACCATTTGATGTAATAAGAATTGCAATTCCATTGCTTTTTTATTTTGCAATTATGTTCTTCTTCAGCTTCTTCATGTCCATGAGGGGCGGCTTCTCATACGACCAGACTGTAACCTTGTCCTTCACCGCCGCAAGCAACAACTTTGAGCTTGCGATTGCTGTAGCCGTAGCTGTATTTGGTATCGGTAGTGGGCAGGCTTTTGCAGCTGTAATCGGACCTCTTGTTGAGGTGCCAGTTATGATTGGTCTGGTTAATGTTGCATTATTGTTTAAAAGTAAGTATTACAGCATTGATGGCTTGCCATTAAAAAAACAAATATCATGAATTTTGTAGAATTCGATCGAGTTCAAACAATGTAAGAATTAAGGAGAAGATTATGAAAAAATATATAACCGCCTTTGTATGCACAGGCAATTCGTGTAGAAGTCAGATGGCTGAAGGTTGGGCTAAACATTTGGGGAGTCACATATTAGAAAGCTATAGTGCAGGTACCCATCCAGCAAGTGAAATTAATCCATTAGCCATTGCTGTTATGAATGAAGTTGGAGTCGATATTTCATCTCAAGTTCCAAAGCTTCTCGACGAAATTCCTTACGAAATCGATATATTGATAACTATGGGTTGCGGAGTGGAATGTCCTTATCTACCCAATGATTATCGCGCGGACTGGGGTCTCGAAGATCCAGTGGGCAGACCTATTGAGGAATTTAGGAAGACTAGAGATATAATCCGAGAAAAAATGCTAGAATTGATTGAAATGGTTGAAAAAGAAGGAATTACTATAAAATAATATTTCTATTTGAATTGGAGAAAAAGTGATAATAAAAATTTTAGGTTCGGGATGCAGGAACTGTATCCAACTAACAGAAAATACTAAGACTGCCCTAAAAGATATGGGAATAGAAGCAGAGATTATAAAAGTTGAAGATTTCAAGGAAATTGTAGCTTATGGTGTCATGTCGACCCCTGCCCTTGTCTTTGATGAAAAGGTTGTATCAGTTGGAAAAGTTTTGAAGCCAAAGGACATAATTGGCCTCATTGGGAAAATATCATAAGTATCTTTTGATAGTCCTAAAGCTAAGATTTACATTTTGTCCTTGTCTTTTATGATGAAATTGTTTTTCTTGTAATCTATTATACCTTCAGCCTTCATCTTGCTAAGTTCTCTAGAAAGTGCGCTTCTATCAACAGATAGCCATTCAGCGAGCTCTTCCCTATTGAAAGGAATTTCAAAAGAGAGAGCTTTCTTATTTTTTGCGATATCCATAAGATATGAAGATATCTTTTCTCTCATCCCCTTCAATAATAAATAATCTACTTTTTTATTGAACATTACATTTTTTACAGCAAGAATACTCATCATGTTTTGAATAAGTTTGCTATGAAAAGAGCAAGCCGAACTGCAGGTTGTTGTTATTCTTTTATAATCAAGAAAGCAAAGCCAACCTTCACTGCTTCCGACCACGGAGACAGGGCTTTCTTCAACTTCGGCACAAACTAGAGCTTCAGCAAACATGTCCAGCGGACCGAGCGTTGTGACAATTGAACGCCTTCCAAAAGTATCTTCTTTAATAATATCTGCAGATCCACTAAAAAGAATTCCTATATGCCTGACTGGATCACCTTCCATAAGAAGAAACTGGCCCTTCTTGAACTGCCCAAAAGAAGCCCTCAAGCATGTAAGCAAGCCTTCTATTTCATCCTGCTTAATTCCTTGAAAAAGCTTTGAGCCAGACAATATTTTTGCCGCCTTCTGCATTTTTTCGAAGTCGGATTTTGGTAGATCGCCAAACGATGTAGCTTTATTTCTATCAGTATTACTCATTTTTCTTCAATCCTATCATTTGCTTTAGATAAATTATATCCATAAATACTCTGAAAAATATTTATCTTTTGGTTGCCATGGCAACGCACTATCTATGATTAATGTACTATAATTCAGTTATAAAAGCAATACGAGTGCTTGAATATAAATATTAATTAATGAATTTTATTTTGTAAATGTGAAGGGAGAAATTAAAATGGGAAATATGTTTTGTTTCCAATGCGAGCAAACTGCTGGCGGAAAAGGTTGTTCAAACGTAGGGGTCTGTGGCAAACAGCCAACAACTGCTAATCTTCAGGATGAATTGACGGGGAAATTAATTGACCTTGCAAAGAAACCAAATCTTACTCAGGAAGACTATACAACAATCATTGAAGGCTTATTTACAGAGGTTACAAATGTTAACTTTGACGATGAATCACTTAATGTAATGCTTGATAAGTTAGGACCTAAGACTGCAAAGACATTAGATATGAATACAATTTGGGGCGCAAATGAAGATATTCGTTCACTTCAGTCTTTGATACTATTTGGACTTAGGGGAATGGCTGCTTATGCCCATCACGCCTTAGTTTTAGGATATATTGATGATGAAGTTAATAAGGAATTTGCCAAAGGACTAAAAGCACTATCTGAAGATTTATCTGCTGATGAACTTCTAGGATTAGTTCTTGAGCTAGGAAATGTAAACTTAAAGTGCATGGCGCTATTAGACAAAGCGAATACAGAAACTTATGGCACTCCAGTTCCAACAAAGGTTTCTACTAATATAGATAAAGGACCTTTCATCGTAGTTTCAGGACATGATCTTTTGGATCTATACCACCTTCTAAAGCAAACCGAAGGTAAAGGAGTAAACATATACACACACGGTGAAATGCTTCCATGCCATGCTTATCCAAAGCTAAAAGCATTCAAGCACCTAAAAGGAAATTTTGGAACAGCTTGGCAAAATCAGCAGAAAGAATTTATCGACCTTCCTGGCGCAGTTTTATTTACAACAAACTGCATAATGCCAGTTAAAGATAACTATGCCGATAGAATCTTTACAACTGCTATGGTTCAATATCCTGGTATGACTCATATTGACGACAATAAGGACTTTACTCCTGTTATAAAAAAAGCTCTTGAGCTTGGCGGATATAAGGAAGAAAGAAAGATGACTGGTATCAACGGTGGCGACACAATGATTACTGGATTTGGACACGGAACTGTTCTTGCCGCTGCAGGAACTATAGTTGAAGCTGTTAAAGCTGGAGCAATTTCTAGATTCTTCTTGGTTGGCGGTTGCGATGGAGCAAAACCAGGTAGAAACTATTACACCGAATTTGTTCAAAAGGCACCTTCCGATTCAATCATTCTTACTCTTGCTTGTGGTAAGTTCAGATTTAATGATTTAGACCTAGGAGAAATCGGTGGATTCCCAAGAATCATGGATATGGGTCAATGCAACGATTCTTATAGCGCAATAAAAGTTGCTGTAGCCCTTGCGGAAGCCTTTGAATGTGGAGTTAACGATCTGCCACTTTCAATAATCCTTTCTTGGTATGAACAAAAGGCAGTAATAGTTTTGTTGACCTTACTTGCTCTTGGAATTAAAAACATTTATCTGGGACCAACATTGCCAGCCTTTGTTTCCCCAAATGTTTTAAAAATCTTAGTAGATAACTACAATATTTCGCCAATATCTACTCCTGACGAAGATTTAAAGAAAATCTTAGGTTAAATCCAAGATACAATAGCATTTTTACTTGGGTAAAGATATAAGAAAAGAGGCTGCAACTAATAAAATAGTTTGCAGCCTCTTTTCATATTTTCTTTTAATTACTTTTATTTTAATTTATATTATAATAACTGTTGACAACTTAATTTTGAAATATTATAATGTCTTAAAATATAAATATTTGTAAACATATATGTTTAGTATGTTTTACTAATCTGCTTATATCCATATGAGCAATTAAGGAGAGAAAGAAATGAGTAATAACAAATTGAAATTTAACACCCTGGCCATACACGCAGGTCAGGAACCAGATCCAACTACTGGATCAAGGGCCGTTCCTATTTACCAAACTAGTTCGTATGTATTTGAAAATGCAGACCACGCCGCTGATCTTTTCGCTTTGAAAAAAAGTGGGAATATTTATACTAGGATTATGAATCCTACAACTGATGTTTTTGAAAAGAGAATGGCTGAACTTGAGGGTGGAATAGGAGCGCTTGCATTAGCTTCAGGCTCAGCTGCTGTTACTTTCGCTATTTTCAACATTGCGGGCGCCGGGGATGAAATCGTTGCCGCTTCAACTTTATATGGTGGCACATATAATCTATTTTCATTGACCTTGCCTAAGCTCGGAATAACTACAACTTTTGTAGATCCTGACGAGCCAGAAAATTTCAGAAAAGCAATCACCGCTAAAACAAAAGCAGTATATATAGAAACTATTGGTAACCCAAGAATCAATGTAATTGATATTGAAGCTGTTGCAAAAATTGCCCACGAAAACGGTTTGCCACTTATCATTGACAACACTTTTGGAACTCCATTCTTGTCAAGACCTATCGAATTTGGAGCAGACATAGTCATACATTCGGCTACGAAGTTTATAGGCGGCCACGGGACTTCAATCGGTGGAGTAATCGTGGATGCAGGTAAATTCGACTGGGCCGCCAGCGGAAAATTCCCTGGATTTACGGAACCCGATCCAAGCTACGGTGGAATCAGGTATGCGCAAGATATAGGTGCGGCTGCATTCATTGCCAAGGCAAGATTGCAACTTCTAAGAGATATTGGGGCAGCCGTAAGCCCATTCAATGCCTTCCTATTTATTCAAGGTTTAGAAACTCTAGCTCTTAGAATGGAAAGACACGTTTCAAATGCTCAGAAGGTTGCTGAATTCTTAGAAGGACACGATAAAGTTGCTTGGGTAAATTATCCAGGACTTCCTAATAGCAAGTATTATGAGTTAGGTAAAAAATATCTTCCAAAAGGACCTGGAGCAATATTCACTTTTGGAATCAAGGGCGGAGTAGCTGCAGGTAAGAAGTTTATCGATAGTCTTGAACTATTTTCTCTGCTTGCTAATGTGGGCGATGCCAAGTCTCTCGTTATTCATCCTGCAAGTACTACTCATGCCCAACTTTCAGAAAGTGAGCAAAAGGCGGCTGGAGTATTACCAGAGCAAATCAGACTTTCTATAGGAATTGAAGATGTTGCAGATTTAATAGATGATTTAAATCAAGCTTTAGCTAAATCCGTTTAGATTAAAATTTAATATCCATATAACTAACAGTTAAGCTATAATAAGCTTTATAAGAACCATCAATCTGAATATTATAGGGGTTTTATTAAACTGTATGTGGGTAAAATAGAGAATATGGAAAAGAAAGAAATATATTTCGACAATGCGGCTACAACACCGCTCAGAAGGGAGGTTATCTTAGAAATGCAACCATTTATGGAAGCTTTCTACGGTAACCCTTCTTCGGTTTATGCCATCGGGAGAGAGAGTAAAAGGGCCCTCAACCAAGCAAGAGAGAGAGTTGCAAATGCTATTAATGCTCGACCGGAAGAAATAGTATTCACAAGTGGCGGTACTGAAGCAGATAATTTAGCTGTTTTGGGAGTTGCAAGGGCTAATCGTAAAAAGGGCAATCACATAATAACTTCTAAAATCGAACACAAAGCAGTTATAAGTGCTTGCCACGCCTTGGAAGAAGAAGGATTCAGAGTTACATATTTAAACGTTGATAAATTTGGGATTGTCGATTTAGCTCAATTAGAATCAGAGATATGTAATGAAACTATCTTAATTTCAGTTATGCATTCAAATAATGAAATTGGCACCCTCCAGCCTATGGAAAAGATTTCTGAGTTAGCTGTTTCAAATGGAGTTTATCTTCATACTGATGCAGTCCAATCAATTGGGAATATTTCTGTTGATGTAAACTCTCCAAAAGTTGACCTACTTAGCCTATCCTCTCATAAGATATATGGTCCAAAAGGTGTTGGTGCCTTATATGTACGAAAAGGTACTCCTATTAAGCCTTTAGTATTTGGTGGCTATCAAGAACGCAGCTTGCGACCTGGCACTGAGAATGTGCTTGGTATCGTAGGGTTTGGAAAAGCTGCTGAGCTAGCCTCTAAAGAATTATTGGAAAACCAAAAGTGTATTTCTTCCCTTCGAGATTATGCCTTAAAGAAGTTGGAATTCGCATTCCCATATGGGAATTTAAATGGGCATCCAGATAAGCGGCTCCCTGGCAATTTAAATTTTTCATTTACAATTGTCGCCGGTGAAACAGTGATTATGATGCTTGATACTATTGGCATTTGCGCATCTACTGGCTCGGCCTGCGCCTCTGGCTCAACTGATGCCTCACATGTTCTACTTGCATTAGGTTTATCACAATTTGAGGCTCAAAGCGCAGTGAGATTTAGTTTCGGAAAGTTCAACACTAAAGAAGAAATTGATATTATGATAAAGGAATTAAAGAAGGCTATAGCTCGATTGGAATAGAGTAAGTAAAAAGATCTAGTTTAAAAGATATAGAAGTGCATAAAGCAGAACGGTATTGAATGAAATGAAAGAAAATAAATTGAGGAAAACAGTTATGGTCGGAATGAGTGGCGGAGTGGATAGCTCTGTTGCTGCTTCTATTCTCCTTGATCAAGGTTATGAAGTTACTGGAGTTACGCTAAAGCTTCTCGAGAGCGAGGATGCTCCATGTTGCGCTGATCCGAGCGAAGGCTGCTGCACTGATCCGACTCCTGGGTGTTGCTCTGATCCGGCTCCTGGGTGCTGCTCTGATCCGACTCCTGTGTGCTGCGCTGATCCAAGTCCGGGTTGTTGTGCAGATCAAAGTCCGGGATGCTGTTCAGATGCGGACGCGGGATCTTGTTGGGGAGATTCTGGCACAGGAGAAGTTGCAGGTTCAGTAGCCGGCGCATACTCAAGTGCAAGCAGCACAAAGCAAAGCAAGACATGCTGTTCCCTTGACGATGTAGAAGATGCTAGGGCTACGGCTTTCAAACTTGATATTCCATTTTATGTTTTGAACATGAAGGCAGAATTTAAGGAAAAGGTTATAGATTATTTTATTGATTCTTATTTGGATGGGGAGACCCCTAATCCTTGCATTTATTGTAATAAATTTCTAAAGTTTGAAGGTTTGCTTAAGAAAGCCTATGCTCTTGATATCGACCATATTGCTACCGGCCATTATGCTAGACGCGAGTTTGATGAAGCAACTGGAAAGTATTTATTAAAAAAAGCCCTTGATCCATCGAAGGACCAGAGCTATGCTCTTTACATGTTAACTCAAGATCAACTCAGCCATCTCTTATTGCCATTAGGCAATCTAAGCAAGACCGAAATAAGAGCCATGGCAGAGCAAAAGGAACTTAAGGTTTTTAATAAACCTGACAGCCAAGATATTTGTTTCGTCAATGAAGGTGAATATCCCGACTATATAAAGAGACATTCTTCTAAAAAGATCCTGCCTGGCAATTTCGTTGACAAGGAAGGAAATATTCTGGGTAGGCACAAAGGAATTATTTACTATACCGTTGGGCAGAGAAAAGGCCTAGGAATTGCTTGGAAAGAACCTCTTTATGTTTTAGCAAAGGATGTCGAAAAAAACACAATATTGCTCGGAAATAAAGATACTATAAAAAAATCATCCCTCACCGCTAGGGAAATGAATTATATCTCCATAAGCGAACCTACGGAGATATTCAAAGCACTTGCTAAAGTAAGATATTCATCTAAGGAAACCGCGGTTACCGTAACTCCCCTTGCAGATGGTCGGGCGCTAGTCGAATTTCTAGAGCCTCAAGCTTTCATCGCCCCTGGCCAAGCTGTCGTGCTTTACGATGGCGATGTGGTTATCGGTGGTGGGATTATTGAAAAAGAACCTCTGAAATAGATTCTGAATAAGTTGGATGTGGCCTGATTATTTTAGCCAAATCCTTCCTTGTTAGACCCAAAGAAATAGCCAAAACAAATTCCGAAATCATATCGGTAGCCCTATTGCATATAATGTGGGCGCCGATTATTTTTTCGCTCTCCGTTTCCAAGACGACCTTTATAAATCCTCTCTCCTGTTTTTCGATGACTGATTTCCCATTTCCTTGCATTTGAACTTTTAACTCATTGGCTAATATCCCTTGTTTTTCTGCCTGTTCCAAAGTCATTCCTACCGATGCAATTTCAGGACTCGTATATACACATGACGGAACAACGTTCAAATCAATTGTTGGCATTTTCCCTGACAATTCTATAGCTAAATTTGTTCCTTGCGCGGAAGCAAAATGCGCCAGCTGGATCTTAGAAGAAACATCACCAATAGCATATATCCCGTTAATGCTAGTTTCAAATTTCTGATTAACTAATATTCGGTTTCCATCCATTTCGACTTTAAGGTTTTGCGAAAACAAATTCTGGTAATTGGGTTTTCTACCAACTGCAATCAAAACCCCATCTGAAAGCACAATTTCTTCCTTATCTTTTTCAACAGACTTCAATTTGCATTGAAGGATTTCTCCATCCTCTTCAATGCTATTAATGCTATATTTAGTCATTATCTTGATGCCGCGTTTTTTAATTATGGCGGTCATATTTTGCGATATTTCCTTGTCCATTTCTGGGAGCAAGCTGTCCATGGCTTCGACGATTGTAACTTCGGAGCCAAGAGAATTATATAACATAGCAAATTCGATTCCAATAACCCCTCCCCCGATTACAACAAGTCTTTCAAAGGCCTTTTCTTTTCTTTCGAGGAGCGTTGTGCTATTGAAAACTTTAGGGTTATCCGCACCTGGAATATCTAGTTCAATTGGTTTACTACCTGTTGCTATAATTATTTTATCGGCAGTAATCTGAAGTTCTTCACCCTCGGCTGTTGAATCCTATGCTTCAATTAATTTAACTGAGATTTTATTTTCTTCAATGATTGAGGCTTCACCAATTATTAGTTCAACTTTATGTTTCTTTAGTAAAAATAATATACCGCTTTTTAATCTTTCAATGACTTCGTTTTTTCGTGCCTGCAGTTTAAGCATATCAATCGAGATTGATTCTGTATCAAAGCCTGTTATTCCGATTTTTTCGACATCCTTCATCTCCCTAAAAATATTTGCCGTATGAATCAAAGTCTTGGTTGGAATGCACCCTACATTTAGGCAGGTTCCTCCAACTTCATTTTTCTCAATCAAACATACCGAAAGGCCCAGCTCGCCTGCTTTGATTGCCGCCGTATAGCATGCAGGGCCTGCTCCGATTACAGCTAAATCATAATGTTTTTCCATAGCTACACCTCAAATGAATTATTTATAAAATTTATGGAATCTTCTAGGATTATTTTTTGTTCCGCCGGAAGATTATTATTTATTGATTTAAGGCTAGTTTCTAATGTTGATTTTGAAAATTTTACACCTCGTAAAACATTGCTCATTTCATCAAATAGGTCGTATTCGAGTGAGTCAGAAAATATCTGAACCTCATCAACTTTATTTCCTTTAATTTTGAATCTAAGATTTATTGCACCCCAAGGGAATCTCTCTGAAATTTCCTTCTGGCAGTCAATGATTTTACCAAGCTTCCAATCCTTACTTTTATATTTTCGGGTCAGTTCCAAGATATTCTCTATGTCCAAATTCTCTTCAATAATTTCTTTTGACTCTATACCATACTCTTTTGAATATGCCGCCACAAGAATATTTTTGAGCTTGTCTATGCTTAATTCTTGATTGAATTCCTTTAAATTTGCTACTCTAGACTGAACAGATTTAACTCCCTTGCTTTCTAATTTGTCCTTGGATACGTTGAGATACTTACCCATATCCCCAAGACTCACATCGACTAGTAATGTCCCATGGTGGAAGCATTTCCCACCCCTTTCATAAAAGGCATTACCCGAGAATTTTTTACCATCAATGGTCAGATCATTTCTCCCAGTTTTTTCGCCATTAATACCAATTTCACTAAGTGCTCGGAGGATAACATTTAATTGCTTATCTACGTTGTAGTTTTTCTTAGATGCAATAAATGTAAAGTTTAAATTGCCTCCATCATGGTACACAGCTCCTCCACCGGATAAACGTCTTGCTAGAAAACCTTCTCCCATTTCCAGCTCTTCGATCCTACATTCAAGAAAGGCATTTTGATTCTTGCCGACAACAACAGTATTCCTGTTTTGCCATAGGAATAAAATGCATTGATCTTCATCAACACTATTAAGAAGGTTTTCCTCCAAAGCTAGGTTGTGGTATGGATTGAGGGAGGTGCTTATTATATGGTTAAGTTTAAGCATAGTAAAACCGCAACCTTTCTAAATTAATTTAACTTATCTATTTTCGAATTTTAATCTAGGGTTCCTTGCTGCTCCGACTTCATCGAGTCTGCCGACTGGAGTCGTCTTTGGGGCATTTTTTAGTTTGTCGGGCTCGCTAATTATTTCATCATGAATTGCCTTAAATATCTCAACCACTTTGTCCAAAGTTTCTTTTGATTCAGTTTCCGTTGGCTCTATCATCAAAGCTTCCTTGACTATCATCGGAAAATACATGGTGGGAGGATAGATCCCATAATCCAACAATCTTTTTGCAAAATCAAGTGCCGAAATCCCGTAATCCTTCTTAATTTCTTCGAGAGTAATTACAAATTCATGCAGGGTTTTTTCATCGTTGGCTATTGGGTAGATTTCTGATAGGCGACTTCTTAAATAGGTTGCATTAAGAACTGCCATTTCAGAGGCTTCTTTAATTCCTTCGTTTCCAAGGGAAACAATATATGTCAAAGCTCTTAAAACAACTAGGAAATTGCCGTGGAATGCTTTTAGTTTTCCAATGCTCTGGTTTGAAGCCGCGGGTTTTTCGACCGGGCTATAGTAGTCATTAGCCGCGGCGAAGTAATTGGAGGCGGGCATGTATTGTGCGAGGAAGGCTTTGCAGCCGACAGGCCCGCTGCCTGGCCCGCCGCCGCCGTGGGGGGTGGAGAAGGTCTTGTGCAGGTTTAGATGTATTACGTCAAAGCCCATGTCTCCTGGCCTCACTTGTCCCATGATCGCGTTCAGGTTTGCTCCGTCGTAGTAGACGAGGCCGCCGGATTGATGGATTATTTTTGTGATTTCTAAAATATCCTTTTCGAAAATCCCCAAGGTGTTGGGATTGGTTAGCATCAAGCCCGCTGTGTCTGGGCCCGCAAGCTCTTTCAGTTTTTCCAAGTCGACGCAGCCATCAGTTCTTGACGGTACATTGACTACTTGGAAGCCAGCCATTGTAGCGCTTGCGGGATTGGTCCCGTGCGCTGAGTCTGGAATGAGAATTTTCGTTCTTTCAAAATTACCTTTTACTAGATGGTGTTTTCTTATTAGTAAAAGTCCAGTAAATTCTCCCTGTGCTCCCGCTGATGGCTGAAAAGTCATCCTGTCCATTCCAGTTATTTCGCAAAGGTATTTTTCTGCAAGTTCAAATACTTCTATGCAACCCTGCGCTGTATCTACAGGTTGGAGGGGGTGAATTCCCGTGAATCCCTTTAGAGATGCAACCTCTTCATTTATTCTAGGATTATATTTCATAGTGCAAGAACCTAATGGGTAAAATCCACTATTGACTCCATATGTTCTCTTAACCAGTTCTGTATAATGACGAAGCAAATCTGTCTCTGCAATTTCTGGCAGTTCTAATGAAGATGCTCTTCTCATTTTCGATGGTATTTGATTTGTACCTTTATACTCAAAAGTTGGAACGTGATCAGTTCCTCTTCCTTTTATACTTTTTTCAAAAATCAAGTTCATGCTGTCACCTCCTTCAAGATTTTAACCATTCGGTCAATATCGTCTTTGGAGTTCATTTCCGTAGCGCACCAAAGGATGCATGCTTCCCCATCAATTGAAATAGGTAAGCCCCCAAGAATCCCATTAAGCTCAAGTTCATCTAGGACTTTGCCATAGTCTTTCGGCGCTGTTGTGGCGAATTCGTGGAAGAAGAGCTTATTAAATTTTAGCTTATATCCTTTTATCATAGAGAGCTCATCAGCTAAGTATAAGGCTTTCGCGATGGAATTTTCTGCGGCATTTACAATTCCTTTAGGCCCCATCGCCCCGAGATATGCTCCCACAGTAAGTGCACAAAGCGCTTGATTTGAGCAAATACTGCTGCTCGCTTTTTCTCTTCTTATATGCTGTTCTCTTGCCTGCATCGTCAGAACGTAAGCTCGCTCACCTTTTACATCTACTGTCTCGCCAACGATTCTTCCTGGGAGCCTTCTCACCATATCCTGCTTGGCAGACATAAAACCAATGTATGGCCCACCAAAAGACAATGGTATTCCCATAGGTTGGCCTTCACCTACCGCAATGTCTGCCCCACACTCAGCGGGGGTTTTCAAAACAGACCCAGCGATCGGATTTATACTCATAATAAATCTTGCCGAAAAACTGTGGGCTAAGTCCGCAATTTTTTCTGCATCTTCTATAATTCCATAAAAATTCGGTTGTTGAATCAAAACTGATCCCACAGTTTCGTCCATCAATGATTCGAGGGCCACTGCATCAGTTTCGCCATCCTTTGAATTAACCAAAACAAGCTCAATACCTAAAGGTTTACAATAGGTCTCCATAACCCTGACCCAATCCATGTTCACAGTCTCCGAAACTAGCGCCTTCTTCTTGCCCTTTTCCACACACATCATAATAGCCTCAGCGCAAGCAGTGGCACCATCGTACACGGAGGCGTTCGCCACATCCAGCCCAGTCAATTGACAAATCATAGTCTGAAACTCAAAAATTGACTGGAGCAAACCCTGGCTCACTTCCGCCTGATACGGCGTATACGCGGTCACAAATTCTTCTTTGCTGCTGATAAATTTAACCACCGATGGTATGTAATGATTGTATGCTCCCGCTCCTCTAAATATGCTCCCAAAAACTTTATTCTTACCAGCGATATTTTCCATATATGCTAACGTGTCTAGTTGGCTTTGTCCCTTTGGGATATTCAAATCTCTATTAAGCATGACTTCTTTTGGAATATGTGAATACAGTTCCCCCAAGCTATTCAAGCCAATAACTTTTAGCATCTCCTCTTTATCAAAACTCGTGCTAGGCACATAACTGCTCATAATTATGCCTCCTTAGCGATCAATTCTTCATATTCTTCCTTCGTAAGAAAATCCTCTTTTGCTGTCACTCCGCTTACTCTGACAAGCCATGCATCGTATGGCTGAGAGTTAAGAAGCGCTGGATTATCTAAAAGCAATTCATTGATTTCAGATACTTCTCCAGAAACTGGCGAGTAAATGTCAGATACCGCTTTTACGGACTCAACATCGGAAAAAACTTCCGCTATTATAACTTCATCTCCAACTTTTGGAAGATTTACAAAGACAATGTCCCCTAATTCATGTTGGGCAAAATCCGTGATCCCAATTTCCACATTATCTTTATCGATTGTTTTTATCCATTCATGGGTACCTGTGTACATTAATTCATCTAATACTATGCTCATTTTTATTTCCTCCAATTTCTATATTTTTATTTTTGTTCTTTTATAAAAAGGTATTTCTACAACTTCAACGGATAATCTATTTCCTCTCACATCAGCTTCCAGAACATTACCTAAATTTGAAAACCTCTTCTCAACCATAGCCATGCTTATAGCATATCCAAGATAAGGTGCCATGTTTCCCGATGTGGTTTCACCGACTACCATATTCTCAAAATAAAGCTTAGATTCTTCCCTGACAATTCCCCTAGAAATGAGTTTTAAACCAACTCTAACCTTCTCAACCACGCCTCTTTCAAGGATCCCATCTAGCCCAATAAAATAGCTTTTATTCATATTAACAAAGTGCGATAGTCCAGCTTCAAGTGGTGAAATGTTATCATTCATTTCATGGCCGTAAAGTGGCATCCCTGCTTCCATTCTTAAAGTGTCTCTAGCTCCCAACCCGCAAGGAATAAGACCGAATTTTGCCCCAGTTTCAAGAAGCAAATTCCAAAGTTTAACTCCATCTAGGTTGCTACAGTAAAATTCAAAACCATCTTCACCCGTGTATCCAGTCCTTGACACTATGCATTCGACATCTGAAACTACTGCCTTTTCAATAAAAGTATAATTCTTCTTTGGGATATACTTTTTATCCGCAAGCTCCAAGAGAATCTTTTCCGACTCCGGCCCAGACATCGATATTTGTACAAGGCTATCAGAAATATTTTCTAACTCGGCATCGCCAAAAAGATTTTCAGTAATCCAGTCGAAGTCTTTTTGCTTATTTGAGGCATTCACCACCAGCATATAGCTGATTTCCGAAAGCTTATAGACTATTAAGTCGTCGATTATTCCTCCGCTTTCGTTACACATCGGGCTATAGCGGGCTTGCCCAATTGATATATCTTGAAAATCATTTGTCAGGATATACTGAACATTGGCTAGGGCGTCCTCACCTGTAATAACCAACTCGCCCATGTGTGAAACGTCAAATAGGCCAGCGCGCGCCCTCACCGCATTGTGCTCGGCGATAACCCCCGTCTGATATTGAACAGGCAATAAATACCTAGCAAACTCAACCATTCTCCCACCCAGCTTTACATGTTTATCATATAAAGGTGTTTTCAACGCCTCGCTCTCGTTTTCACTTTTTCCTAAGTCTCTTTCATCTTCGTTTTTCATATTTACCTCCCCCAATGTACAAAAAAACAGAAAGCATTACGCCTTCTGCTCTGTTATTGACCTGAGAGATTCTTTCAAAATCTGAAATTGCCCCTTCGGTGCTTTCGCTTTCCAGAGATATGTCCAATAGCGGTCCTATTACCTGAGATCATCCCGTAAGTATGGCATACCTACGATTATTCCTTCGGTGTTATTATTGTATAAATAATAAACTCTCCCGCCATCTTCATCCAAATGTTATTGAATTATTCTTTAATTTATATTAACATGATACAATGTTATATGCAAACAATCATTATTAACACTAGGCTACCAAATAGGAGGTAAACAATTATGAATAGAGAGTACATCAAAGAAATGCTAGCTAAAAAAGTGTGGGCGGTAATAGGCGCCACTCCAAATACAGAGAAAACTGCAAACCATATTTTGCACATGTTGATCGACCATGGGTACCAGGTTTATGCAGTTAATCCAAATTACGATGAAATCGCGCCTGGGATTAAATGTTATAAGAGCATTGCCGATCTTCCAGTCGTTCCAGAATGCATCGACTTTGTAATCCCACCCAAAGTTTCACTAGAAAACCTAAAAGCCCTTGATTCATCCAAGACTCCATATGTGTGGCTTCAACCTGGCACCTTCGATGACGAAGTCGTAGCCTACGCCGACGCGCATGGCTTCAAAGCCATCCACGGCGGCCCTTGCGTAATGGTGGAGCTGAGACTCGGCTAATCGCAAAACATAATTCTTAAATAATAATTAAGTTTCTTAATACTTAATAGTTTAATAATAATAACGAAAAGCAAAGCCCCGTAGGTTGGTTGTCAACCATCCCACGGGGCTTTGCTTTTTTGAGGTATGAGTTTGATTCTTAAATATTATTAAGTAAGACTTGCGCTATGTCGTTAAAATTGCAATTGTGTATTCTTCTGACGACCCATCTCCAGCTGTAACTTTAATCACCATATTTGATGTTATATCAGTAGTTGTTTGATCTTCTACAGGAGATTCTCCTGTGCCAGTAAGAATTTCGATAGTTGCGTAGTTAGAAACTGTTAACCCCGCTTTAAACAAATCTACTTTGGTTTCACCGGGAACATCTCTAACGTTTCCCCCAGATATAGCGCCATAAGTAGTTGATAGAATTACCTTCTGGCTACTACCTATTGTCTCCTTATCTAAATCTGTATACCATGGATCATAGTTTACATTTCCTGAAATGATTGCGCTCCAAGTAGGACTTGCATTTCCCCAATAGTTTAACGTAGCATTGATTTCTGTTACTAAGTTTGATTCGAACCCTATTGTATTTCCTGTGATGGCATTGCCAGTTGTAATAATTGTTAGTGGCTGTGTCGATGTCGAAATTAATTCTACTTCAATTCCTCTAACAAAACCGCTAATGTTATTATTGTTTCTAATTATTACATATGATTCGCTCTTGTCTGAAGCAAACAAGTATTGATTAGCAATGTATATTCCCGTTCCATCGCCAGTGTCATCGACTGTGTCACTCCTTGTGCTATTTGTGCCAGTTATTGTATTCCCCTCTAAAATTAAAGGTAATGCTGCGGTTCCAGTACCGAATACCATGATTCCCATGCCATAACCTGAAGATGTTATATGATTATTGGTTACGGTAAATCCATTTGCGTATGACCAACCAAGCAACATTCCGACAGACTGCATGCCAGTTTCCCATGAGGTTCCAGATGTCATCGTAATTGTGTTATGTTCAATACTTGAGGTGCTTGTGAATAATCGAGTATAGATTCCAACTGTACCAATTAAGCCAACGGATCCACTATCATTAATTATATTATTTTTAACTTCGAACGTCCTTGCAGGACCTGTTGGATTCGGTTGGATTGCACGTGGCTGTCCATTAGGATAGCCCCAAGCGCCAACAAAGTTTCCGATTTGAGTTAATGTATTCCCATTGACTTTTATTAAATCTGTGTTTGTCGTTGTTGCATCAGGATCTTGTATTATGCCTTGAAAGCAATGAGTAACCGTATTGTTTAAAATTTGGCTTTGTCCTCCAATGTACATACCATGGTTATATGCTACGTATTCTACAGTTGAGTTTTGGATTACAGTTCCATAAACACTTCTTGGGAATACTGAGATTCTGCGTCGATATGTATATCCAATCTACACATTATCAACTAA
>CAYRVM010000003.1:0-25006 GCA_964427575.1 uncultured Oscillospiraceae bacterium
GCCCCTGATGCCAACAGAATAAATATTAATGTAAATATGGTTGAATATATTCCAGCTGTTATGGTAGGTTGCATATGGAAGCTATACATTTCAGTGCTAAACGCCTGTGAACTATAATCTAGCATTGCCTTTCCTACAGGTATTCCTAGGAGAATACCCACAATCGTAATCATATTATTTTCTTTGACTAAAAGTTTGAAAATCTCAAATTTTGAAAATCCCAATACTCTCAACGATGAAAATTCCATTTCTCTTTCTGAAAGACTTACAATTGTAGCATTATAAACTATAGCAAACCCCAAGACCCCTGAAAATATTACCATGAAATATATCATTGCATACGTCATATTTAGGTATTTTACAAATGCTTGTTTCATATCGTCAATAGACAATATTGCGCCTATGTTTTTGGCATTCACTAGCTCTTGCATAACATTTTGATCATTCGAATTAAAGTAAACTCCTGTAATCAAATTCTTTTCTAAAAGAAGGCTGCTCATTTCGTTAATATTCATGTACGCATTTATGCCTAGGCTCTGTCTTATTATACCACTTACCTCAATATAGGTATCTTTTTTGTTGGGGAAATATGAGTGCACGGCAACTAAATTTCCGACTTTAGCTCCTAGCACTTTTGCTAAATTTTCAGTCAAAACAATACCGTGCTCTGGCAAATCTGTTTTGCTCCCACTAGCATTTTCAAAGGAATAAAATGCCGTTTCCTTTTCCAAACCAATTACTGAAACCACTTTTGATTTTGACCCATTAATAATCTCAAACGGAAAATCTATTTTGCCTTCTATTTCCTGCACATCAATTAAATTTCCGAATTCGTTGACTACACTTTTATTCATAGGGGCGGAAAACTTTACATTATAATCCATCTTTTGAAATTCGCTAAACTGCTTATTCATCATGTCATCTACTATTTGGGGCATGGTAAAAGTGAATAACATCATTGCATATGTCAAGATAACACCAGACATTACGAATATTGTCCTTTTCTTGTTCCTGAAAATATTCTTGTAAACCATTTTCCAACTAAAGGACAGGCTCTTCCAAAAAGATTTAAATCTTTCAAGCATGATTCTCTTGCCTCTTTTTGGAGCTTCAGATTGCATCGCCTCTGCGGGGGATATCTTAAGCGAACCCTTCGCCCCAATTATCCCAGCGGTCGTACAGAATCCTGCCGATATTAGCATTGCCAAAAGTACATATTGGTAATAAAACTCTACCCTCAATAATGGAATGTTGAAAAATTCCAAATAAAGCGTCGTCATATATCCAGCCATAATCATGCCTAGCGATGTACCAATTAAACCTCCGGTCAAGCCAGCAATTAATGCATATTTCGCATAGTGAAACAATACATCCCTATCTGAATATCCTACAGCCTTAAGAACTCCAATCTTGATCCTGTCTCTTTTAACCATTCTACCAATCATCATTTCTAAAATGATAGCTGCAACAAGTAGAAATACTATAGGTAAGGAACTGGACATCTTTTTAAGTTGCTTCACTTCCTGGTCAATCATGCCATTGCTAAGTTGATTTTCTCGAGTTAAAACCCTTTTTAACCCAAAGTTTTTTAAGCTATCCTTAATATTGTCAACCAGTATATCTTCGTTTGCATTTTCTGACTCAATTATGGATATTTCATTATAATTCCCCTGGAAATTGAAAGCCTCCATGGCAAGCTTCTCAGATATATAAATAATACCAAATGTCTTTGGTGAAGGCATTATAGTCTGTTCATTTTGCATTAAATAGATGTATTCTGGGCTTGCTACAATTCCAGTTATCCTAAGTTTGAATGTTCTTCCATTCATAGGGACATCGATTGTATCACCTGGCTTTAAGTTCTGCGCTTCAGCAAATTGCTTTATTACTAAAACATCGCTATCTTCATTTTGAATCTTTTCACCATTAGTAATGGTAACTCTATTGATTCCATTATTCTCTATTGGCATTGATACTACTCTGAGGTTTGCTCGCTCATCCTTTACCCCACCTATAAATGGAACCTCAAATACAATTCTGCCCTCATACTTTTCAACTCCTGCAAGTTTTCCGACATCATCTACTTTATCTTTTGGAATGCGGACGGCCGAAATGAAAACAGATGCGAAATTCGTATCTTTATAAAAAGCATCCAAAGTAGTCTTTAAGTTGACCGCGGCCATGTTCATTGAAGTATAAATAGATAAGCCCGCAATAATTATTACTAAGACCGCAATAAACTGGCTCTTTGAATTCTTTATCATTCTAAGTAGCATTAGGTCAGGTTTTTTCATTACCATTGAATCCTTTCTGGATCTTCAGGATGTTCGTTGACTATTATTTCAGTTATAGCGCCGCTTCGCATTTTGATTACTCTATCTGCCATGCCACCCACTGAAACATTATGGGTAATAACCACGACGGTCTTGCCCGATGCTTTGTTTATCTTATTTAATAAAGCCAAAATGCTGACCCCGGTTTTAAAGTCCAAAGCTCCAGTTGGCTCGTCACACAAAAGAATGTCTGGATTCTTTGCAACCGCTCGCGCAATAGATACCCTCTGCTGCTCGCCGCCGCTCATCTGCGAAGGAAAGTGATCTTTCCTCTCGTATAGACCCACATCTTTTAAAACTTGCTCAATATCCAAAGGATCTTTTGAGATTTCCGTAGCCAACTCAATATTTTCTTCCGCCGTCAAACTGGCCATTATATTATAAAACTGAAAAACAAATCCCACCTTGTTTCTTCTATATTCAGTGAGCTGTTTGTCATCATAATTCGTAATTTCTTCATCGTTAATCATTACTCTTCCGCTGCTCGGAGTATCCATGCCCCCCATAATATTTAGGAGCGTGCTCTTCCCGGATCCGCTCGGCCCCAAGATAACAACAAATTCACCTTCAAATATTTGAAAGCTGACATTGTCTAGGGCGATAACTTCGATTTCCCCCATCTGATAACTCTTTGAGATGTTTTCCACATCCAATATTACTCTTCTCAATTTGCTTCTCCTTTTAAATGTAATCCTAAATAACATTATATTCCAAAAGGATGTATAAATCAAAAGTGAACATTAAAATACTTTAAACCAGATTACGCCGGAAAAATCCCATAATACGAATAAAGAAACTCCCTAAGAAACGGAGCGTACTTCTGGTACGCGAGTATTCTTAGGGAGTTGAATTTATGATGTATTATGGGATTTTAACAAGTAATTAGTCTTCGTGTTTGTGGCCGGAGTCGGAGATGATTTTGTCCACCATATGCATTGGCACTTCATCATATCTTACGAACTTCATATTGAACGTGCCCCTTGCCTGTGTCATTGATCTTAGAATTATTGCATACTTAAACATTTCTGCCATTGGTGATTCTGCAACAACCTTTTGTTCTCCGCCTTCTTGAGGTTCCATCCCTAAGATTTTCCCTCTTCTCTTATTCATGTCGCCCATTACGTCGCCCATGAAATCATCAGGCACTATTACTTCAACTTGCATTATTGGTTCAAGTAATATTGGTTTTGCTTCCATCATTCCTTTTTTAAATGCCATAGATGATGCTACCTTAAAAGCCATTTCATTTGAGTCTACATCATGGTATGAACCATCATACAATTCTGCTTTAATATTAACAACCGGATACCCAGCTAGTACTCCCTTTTCTAGACATTCTCTCAATCCCTTTTCTACTGCTGGAATGTATTGTCTTGGGACTGAGCCACCAACGATTGCTTCTTTGAATTCAAAGTCTTCCTGTGAAGGAGAGAATCTGATATGTACATCCCCGTATTGTCCTGCTCCACCAGATTGCTTTTTATGTTTTCCTTGCACATCTGAGCTACCTTTTATAGTTTCTCTATATGCAATCTTTTGATCTACTAACGTTACTGCTACGCCGAATTTTTCTTTCAACTTAGCTGTAATTATACCTATTTGGATATCTCCTTGCCCACCTATTAATGTCTGGTGAGTTTCTGTATTTCTAGTCATTACAAATGATGGGTCTTCTTCCATTAATTTGTGAAGGCCAACACTTATCTTTTCTTCGTCACCCTTTTGCTTTGGTTCAACTGCCATATATAGACATGGCTCTGGGAACTCTAGTCCTTGATATTGTATTATATGGGCTTTGTCGCAAAGTGTATCGCCTGTATGTGTGAATTGAAGTTTTGAAACTGCAACTACATCTCCTGCAGGTGCTGAGTCTGTTTCTTCTTGCTGTTTTCCTCTTAAGAAGAACATTGATCCAATTTTTTCAGTCTTTTCAAGTCTTGGATTATATACTTCAACCCCAGCCTTCATTTTGCCTGAGATTACTTTCATTATAGAAATTTTACCAACGAATGCATCTGCTATAGTTTTAAAAACATAAGCTGACATTGGTTCATCCATTGAGCATTTTCTAATTACTTCTTGATCTTTGCTATCACGACCATGATATTCTCTATGCTCTGTTGGATGAGGCACATCGTTTAACATAACGTCTAAGAATTCTTTAATACCCGCTCCTGTTGCAGCAGATGCTGTAAGGACTGGAACTATAGATCCATTTGCTATTCCTGCATTTAAACCATGATGGAATTCCTCATCGGTAAAAGTTTCACCATTGAAGTATTTTTCCAAAAGTGCTTCGTCAGTTTCTGCTACAGCTTCTGTAAGTGCTTCTTTAACTTCAGCAGTAATTGGATCTGTCAATTGAACTAATGTTGGGCCAAATTTATCTCTAAGTTCGCCCATAGTCTTTTCTATGTTTGCAGTTTCCTTGTCTATTTTATTTATTAGAATAAAAGTTGGCATGCTATATTGCTTACAAGATTTCCATGCCTTTTCTGTTCCTACTTGAACTCCTGCAGATGCGTCAACAACGATGACTGCTCCTTCAGATGCTCTTAATCCCGAATTTACTTCCCCAATGAAATCAAAATATCCAGGTGTGTCAATAAAATTAATCTTGTTTTTCTTCCATTCTAATGGAATAACAGAGGTGCTAATTGAATAACCTTTTTCGATTTCCATTTTGTCATAATCAGACATGGTATTTCCATCTTCAATTTTCCCCATTCTGTTAATGACGCCTGTAACAAACAAAGCGGATTCAAGTACTGTAGTCTTTCCACATCCGCCGTGTCCTACAAGTGCAACATTTCTTATATTATCGCTTGTATAGCCTTTCATGGTCAGGTCCTCCTACAATTTATTTTCACATAGTGGAGTTATTATATCATTCTAAAAAAAAAATAGCAAAAATAATTTTGCTATTTTACGTACAAATATTTGATTTATAATTCTGCTTTTTCGTGTCCGATTTTGTCTATTAATGTTATCCTTGCTGCGATTAAAGTTATTACAAAAGCTAGGAATAATCTACCTATTGATATAACCCAAACATTTGCCCCAGCAACGGTAAAAATCATTGTTGTTTCAATAAGGCTGTGGCAGATAAATAGGAATATCCCAATCAAAATAAAATCTTTTTTCGGTATTGGCGTGCGATCATTGATTTCAATCAGAGTCCCTGCTCCATACGTTATCCCCATGAAAAGCCCTATTAGCAAAGGGAAGATTGACTGCTTTTGAATCTTTAACGCTTTGGAGAGGACCTCAAGCTTATTTGACATCCGCTCAATAACTTTATAAGTTATTAGTATTTCAACAATAATCATCAAGGGAATAAGTATCTTAAGAAAGTTCATTATTATTGTAAGGCTGCCGAAAAGAATATCTTTCCCAATTAAATATAGAATATCTACCATTGAAAAATCCCTCCAAGCCAGCCAACAAGAAGTCCACTCAATATTGCCATCACAATCCTGAAAGCAGTAAATTTTCCCCAATTCAATCCGACCTTTTGAGCAATAGCTGCTTCCACCGGAATCGTGTGAGCCATAGTAACCATAATTGCAATCGTGGTTATCTGGGCTGAAGTTAGAACTAGTTGGTTCATTACTGCAATAGCACCATACTCATCGGTGAACGCGCCTGTGACAATTGGTATTATAGCATCGCCAGGCAGACCAAAAAGTCCCATTGCCGGCGCAAATGTATCCTGAAGAAATGGCATCAGCGGTGAATAGCGAATGACAACTACCAGTGCATAAATAGGCAAGACAACCTTAAGTAACATTATTACCGTCTTGATTGCCTTTATAAATCCTGTTTTAATTGCGCCTACTAACATTTAGCTTCCTCTTATCAGTGTTTTCATCTTTGAGTTTAAAATTCTGCTGTCTTTGGGGTCCTTGGGAATGGTATTACGTCCCTTATATTTGACATGCCCGTTAGGTACATTATGATTCTTTCGAACCCAAGTCCGAATCCTGCATGCTCAACTCCACCGTATTTTCTTAAATCGAGATACCACCAGTAGTCTTCCTCATTTAATCCCATGTCCTTAATTCTTGAAACCAATCTGTCAAAACGCTCTTCTCTTTGGCTTCCACCGATGATTTCGCCTACTCCAGGAACTAATAAATCCATAGCTGCCACGGTTTTTTCATCTTCATTCATTCTCATATAGAATGCCTTGATGTCTTTTGGATAATCCGTAACAAATACAGGTTTTTTGAATATTTCTTCAGTGATATATCGCTCATGTTCAGTCTGAAGATCAATACCCCATTCAACTGGGAATTGGAATTCTTTTTTAGATTCTTTTAATAATGCTACGGCTTCAGTATAAGTTATTTTCCCAAAGCTCGAATTTGCAATGTTATCAAGTCTCTCTAATAGGCCTTTGTCAACAAACTCGCTAAAGAATTTCATTTCTTCAGGAGCGTTTTCTAATACATAATTTATAATATATTTAATCATGCGCTCTGCTAATTCCATATTTGATGAAAGGTTTGCAAAAGCAACCTCAGGTTCAATCATCCAAAATTCAGAAGCATGTCTAGCTGTATTTGAATTTTCAGCCCTAAATGTTGGGCCAAAAGTATATACTTTTTTAAATGCCATAGCATAAGATTCTGCTTCTAGTTGACCGCTGACTGTTAAACTGGTTTCCTTACCAAAGAAGTCTTCAGAATACTGAATATTTCCCGCATCATCTCTTGGGGGTTTGTTCATATCCAGTGTAGTTACTCTAAACATTTCGCCAGCACCCTCACAGTCGCTTCCTGTCACTATTGGTGTGTGAACGTAAACAAAGCCCTGCTCTTGAAAAAATTTGTGGATGGCGAATGCAGTTAAAGATCTAACTCTAAATACGGCTGAAAAAGTATTGCTTCTTGGTCTTAAATGAGCAATTTCTCTTAAAAACTCAAGGCTATGTCTTTTTTTCTGAAGTGGGTAGTCGCTATTTGAAGATGCAAGCACTTTAATACTAGTTGCCTTGATTTCAAAGTCTTGCTTAGCTTCAGGTGTTGAAGTCAGAAGACCTTCTACTTCTATAGCGGCAGCTACTCCCGCTTTTGAAATCTCATCAAAATTGTCTATTAAATCCTGTTCATATACTACCTGCACGGATTTAAAAAAGGTTCCGTCATTCACTTCGATAAACCCAAATTTATTTGAGCTTCTATTTGTTCTAATCCAACCCTTAATAATAATATCTTTTTCAATTAGGTCCTGAGTTTTTACAAATAAATCTTTAATACTAACATCCATAACTAATATATCAACTCCTTATCATATTAAAAGGACGCGGGCAAAACCCACGTCCCGTAAAATTTCAATCGGCTTTTCGGTCTTACCTATCTAAAGGCTTCATGGTTGGGAACAAAATTATGTCCCTTATTGACGGTGAATTGGTCAAGAGTATAATTACTCTATCAACTCCAATTCCTAGGCCTCCAGTTGGTGGCAATCCTACTTCAAGTGCGTTAACGAAGTCTTCATCCATTGGATGGGCTTCTAAATCTCCGCTATCAAGTTGGGCTTGTTGATCTACGAATCTTTGCTTTTGATCTATTGGGTCATTCAACTCGGAAAATGCGTTTGCTATTTCCCAAGTATTTATGAACGCTTCAAATCTCTTAGTTCTTCTTGGATCTAATGGGTCCCTTTTAGCAAGCGGGGAGATTTCAACTGGGTGATGAGTTATGAAAGTCGGCTGCATAAGGTACTCTTCGCAGTGGCCTTCAAATAAAGCATTTATTACGAGACCTCTTGTCATTTTTTCAACACCTTCTACGTGGTGTTTTTTGCCTACTGCTCTTGCTTCTTCATCAGTATTAATCTTGGAAAAATCTTCTCCAACCCATTCTTTAACTGCATCTTCCATGGTAAGTCTTCTCCAAGGAGGGGTTAAGTCAAACTCATGACCTTGATACTGAATCTTCATTGTTCCAAGAACTTTTTGGGCTACATGAGAAATAAGGTTCTCAGTTAGTTCCATCATATCATTAAAGTCAGCGTATGCTTGATATAGTTCCATAGAAGTAAACTCAGGATTGTGCTTAGGTGACATTCCTTCATTTCTGAACATCTTTCCCATTTCATATACTCTATCAAATCCACCAACAATCAGTCTCTTTAAATAAAGCTCATTGGAAATTCTCAATTTCATATCAATATCTAGAGTGTTATGATGTGTTACAAACGGTCTTGCATTTGCTCCGCCTGCAATTGTAGTTAATATTGGAGTTTCTACTTCTAGATAATCCATTTCTTCGAGGAAGTTTTTAATTTCCTTTATCATTTTAGATCTCAATATAAATGTATTTCTAACTTCAGGGTTAACAATAAGGTCAACATATCTTTGACGATATCTAATATCCTGATCCTTTAGACCGTGGAATTTCTCAGGTAAAATTTGAAGTGATTTTGAAAGAAGTCTAATCTCACTGCACTTAATTGATATTTCTCCATGCTTTGTTTTAAAAACTTCTCCAACTATTCCAACAATGTCACCCATATCATATGTAATGAAAACATCATATTCTTCATCCCCAATGACATCTTGTCTAATATAGCACTGTATTCTTCCTTGCTTGTCTTGAATGTCAATAAAAGAAGCTTTCCCCATCTGTCTTTTAGCCATAATTCTTCCAGCCATTACAACGTGGGCACCTTCCATGCTCTCAAAATTGTCTTTTATGTCAGCGCTATAATTCGCTACATCCCATTTTTCGTATAGAAAAGGATTCCTGCCCATTTCACAGAGCTTGGCTAACTTTTCTCTTCTAACTTTTAGTACCTCTGATAATTTTTCGGTTTCCTCTTCAGCACTAATATTTTCTTTAACTTCCATTTGCTCTGTACTCATAAATAACACCTTCTCCATCTATTTAACATTTCCAAAATACTTTAATTATTTTACTATTTTCTTATTTCAAGAATTTCATATTTAACAACACCATCAGGAATTTGGATTTCTACTTTATCTTTAACTTTCTTGCCAATTAAAGCTCTGCCAACAAGTGATTCATTCGAAATTTTACCTTCAAATGGCTCAGCTTCAGCTGAACCTACGATGCTGAACTCTGTTATGTCTTTATTTTTGCTCGAAAGGTTCTTAACCTTAACCTTGAGTCCGATGTTTACTGAATCGGATGAAATGTTGTTGCCATCAATTATTTTGGCAACTCTTACCATATTTTCAAGTTTGTTTATTCTTTCTTCTAGTTCAGCTTGTTCATTCTTTGCTGAATCATATTCCGAGTTTTCTGAAATATCTCCATACGAAATAGCTTCCTTGATTCTTTCAGCAACTTCTTTTCGTTTTACAGTTATCAGCTCTTCAAGCTCAGCTGTAACTTTTTCATAACCCTCTTTTGTTAATAAAATTCCTTCTGGCATGTTGTTTATCTCCTTTTTTACTCCAGCATTTGCGAGGGCTTTTGAGCCCTTGGCTGTATCTATATGCGTGATATTATAAACTAGATAGCCGTTCAAGTCAACTATTTCAATGTTTTCAGACCGTTTAACAAAAGTCTTACTTCCTTGCTGTCTTTCATCGAATTAACTTTTCTTCTTATTTCACATGATCCATGAACACCTTTTAGATACCAACCAATATGCTTCCTCATTTCCCTAACCCCATTATCTTCACCTTTTTCAGCAATGACTAGGTCAAAGTGCCTTTTGATTAAATCATATTTTTCATTGTCATCTGGTTTTTCTATTGGCAACTGAGTTCTCCCTTGATAGTATTCGAGGGCCTCCCTGAAGATCCATGGGTTGCCTAAAGCTCCTCTTGCAATCATTACAAAGTTGCAACCTGTTTCGTCCATCATTCTAATCGCGTCGGCCCCAGAGAAAACATCTCCACTGCCAATGATTGGAATCTTGACGCCTTCTTTTACCTGGCGAATCATGTCCCAATTAGCTTCGCCGTTATAGAATTGATCCCTTGTTCTGCCGTGAACTGAAATCGCGCTAGCTCCTTCACTTTCAATGATCTTAGCTATCTCAATTGCATTGATTGAATCTTTGTCCCAGCCTATTCTAATCTTAACAGTAACTGGTTTTTTTGTATTCTTTACAACAGCTCTTACTACTTCAGCTGCTAGTTTTGGATTATTTAGCAAGGCGGAGCCATCTCCATTTTTTACTACCTTCTGGACAGGGCAGCCCATATTAATATCTATAATCGCATTTTCCCTATCTTCTAACTTTTCAGTTGCAAGAGCCATAAATTTTGGGTCTGACCCAAAAATTTGAAACGCAATAGGCTTTTCCCCAGGATAAATATTGAGGAGTCTCTCCGTAGATTCATCCTTGTAATATAGACCCTTAACGCTTACCATTTCAGAATAAACTAAACTAGCGCCAAACTCCTTGCAAATTAACCTGAATGGGCCATCGGTAATCCCTGCCATCGGGGCAAGTATAAAGGGATTGTTGAGCTCTACTGAACCTATTTTCATAATATCAATATTCCATAATTTCTAATTTATTTCCCGCTCTTTGCTTTTTTGCTTTCGGGTTTGTTCTTTTCATAAATAATTTGTAATCCTTCTAGTGTCAATTCCTTATCGATAAAGTCGATACAATCGATACCACCAGCAATAAGCGTCGCCAGGCCTCCGGTTCCTATTACTTTAACTTTCTCTCCTTGATCTTCAGGCGAAAGCTCAATCTTCATTCTCTTTACAATATACTCAACTAAACCCATATGCCCATACACCAACCCAGACTGCATGCTTTCGATTGTATTTTTACAAATCACATGGCCTGGCTCCTCAAGTTCAACCCTTGGGAGTTTTGCTGTTTTTTCGAATAGGGCTTCCGACGAGATTTTCAAACCTGGGGCAATACTTCCTCCCAGATACTCTTCATTTTCAGTTATTGCGCAAAATGTTGTAGCTGTACCAAAATCGACGATTATAAGTGGGCCCCCATATTTGGTAAAAGCCGCAACCGAGTTTACGATTCTGTCAGATCCAACTTGCTTAGGATTATCGTATTTTATTATCATGCCGGTCTTAACTCCAGGGCCCACGACAATGGCTCTCTTATTAAAGTACTTCATTGACATGTGCTGCAGAGTGTAGACTATTGGCGGTACTACCGTTGATATAATTACATCTTTGACATCCTTTGTATCAAGGCCTTCGTAAGTGAAAAGCTGATTGACAATCATGCCGTATTCATCTGCGCTTTTATTCTTGTCGGTTTCCAGTCTCCAGTTCTGAATCAGATTGCCATCCTTGAAAACGCCAAGAACGATGTTTGTATTACCTACGTCAAAAGCTAATAGCATATCGGTTCACTCCTTTATTATTTTTTATAATTAAACATAACCATAAATCCCTCGAACGGATACTTCACCTGAAATTATTTCCATGGTTTGTCCATCCTTTGTCTCTATCACTAGACCTCCATTATGGTTGATGTCAATTGCCTTGCCTATTATTGTATCATTAATTGATATAATTTGAACATCTTTTCCAATTGTTGCTGAATTTTCCTTTGCATATTGAATAATCTTTTCTGGCCCCTCAATGGTAAGGATATTATATAAGTGCTCCAAATTGATTAATATTTTCTTTAGAATTTCTCTCTCCCTGATTTTTTCGCTATCTTCAAGAAATAGGGATGTTGCCTTCTCTCTTATTTCCATAGGGAAATCTTTGATTTCTTGTTTCAAATTTAATCCTATGCCAATAACTACATAGTTGACTCTTTCAGCTTCTCCATCGAGTTCACATAGAATTCCACAAACTTTCTTACTATTTATCAGAACGTCATTTGGCCATTTTATACTTGCATTATATCCTTCGTCCATCAACGTTTTGCAAACCGCAACTCCCGCGATATGAGAGAGTATGAAAACTCCTGAAATTGGGATTTTAGGTTTTAGAATTACAGACATCCATAATCCCTTTTTATCCTTCGACTCCCAAGTTCTTCCCAGTCTTCCTTTTCCTTTTGTCTGAACATCTGCTATTACTACGGTTCCATCTGGAGATTCTACTGCAATCTTCTTCGAATAACTATTTGTTGAATCCACTTCATCTAAATAATAATAATTTTGCCCTATAACCTGGTCTTTCGGCAAATCATAAAACCCGCTTTCCAACATCTCATCTGCATTAGTTATCCTGTATCCTTTTTTTGAAGATGCTAGAAAAACATAACCCTCATTCTTCAACAGGGAAATATGCTTCCACACGGCAGATCTTGTTATTCCTAATTCCTTGCTGATTTCTTCTCCTGAAATAAAATTATCTGTATCTCTTAAAAGAATCTCAAGGGTTTTGTTTTTCATGTTTTCTCCTTATAATCCCTAAAAGCAAAGCCCACAAAAATGCGGGCTTCACTTTAATATTTATGTCATTGGGTGAGCTATTAGCAGTAGAAATCTACAAATCAAAGTTATTTCTGCTTGTCATAGATTTGTGATTTCCTTGCATCAGTTCACCAACAATTCGTTTCACGAATTGGGTGAGCTATTACTTAAGTGATACCATAACATCGCCAGCGTTTACTGAATCGCTCTTTGAAACTAAAATAGCTTCTACTATGCCTGCCTGAGATGCAAAGATTTCATTTTCCATTTTCATAGCTTCAAGTATTAAAATTAATTGTCCGTTTTTAACTGCATCGCCAACTGCAACTCTAACATCCAATATTGTTCCTGGAATCGGAGCAGTAATTTTAAATGCGCCTTCGGAAATTGCTGCTGGGGCAGCTTTTGGAGCAGCCGGTGCTGCTGCGGCTGGTGCTGCTGCGGGCGCGGCTACAGGGGCTGGAGCAGTGGCTACTGGAGCCGCGGCTGGTGCAGGTGCTGCTACTCTTGTGACTTGACTTCCTGCAGATACTTCTTCTACTTCTACTTCATATTGTGTTCCGTTTACGGTAATATTGTATAATTTCATCTCAATTTATTCCTTTCTTTAATAGAATTTTCTACTAGCGATACATTCATTTCCTCCAGCCTGTCTCCAAGCTGTAGTTTCTCCAGATACTCTCCTAATCTTTTGAATGAAAAGGCTACCTGTTGAAATGTTTTCAGAAGCTGCTGCAATTGCAGCGGATATAACAGCTATTAATTCTTTATCGTTCATGTATTCAGTAGCTATCTCTCCCACATCTCCTTTATTGTAAACTGGTTGATTGTTTTGGCCATCATTATTTGTGCTTATTTCGATTTCCTTATTTTTGTTGGAATTTCTTCTCCAAAGTAGGATTATTATTATAAAGGCTACTCCTAATCCAATATATATAAGTTGTTCCATTATTTTTCACCTCTGCTTTCTCAATAGACTTTTTTAATATAAAAACTTCTTACAGAGGAATATTACCATGCTTCTTGGCAGGTAAAGATTGTCTCTTTGAACTTAACATATCAAAAGCCCCAGAAATTCTTTGTCTTGATGTCTGTGGATCTATAACATCATCAACATATCCCATTTCGGCTGCTCTGTATGGGTTTGCAAATTGCACTTTATATTCTTCGATTTTTTCTTGTCTAATAGCTACAGGATCTTTAGCTGCTTTGATATCGTTTTTAAATACGATATTAGCTGCACCCTCAGGTCCCATTACTGCAATTTCTGCGCTTGGCCATGCCAATACCATATCAGCGCCCAATTCTTTATTACACATTCCTATATAAGCTCCGCCATAGGCTTTTCTTAATATTAATGTAACTTTAGGAACTGTAGCTTCACAATATGAGTAAAGCATCTTTGCTCCATGTCTAATTATTCCACCATACTCTTGGTCAGCGCCTGGAAGGAATCCAGGAACATCAACTATAGTTAGGAGCGGTGTATTGAATGCGTCACATCTTCTAATGAATCTTGCCGCTTTGTCTGAAGCATTAATATCAAGGCAACCTGCAAGAACTTTAGGTTGATTTGCAACAACTCCAATAGTTTCACCGTTAATTCTAATGTAGCAAGTTACCATATTTTTCGCAAAATGTGGCATAACATCATAGATTTCTCCATCATCTGCTAATTTCTTAATGATTTCATATATGTCATATGGTTTATTAGCATTTTCTGGGATAATATCATTGAATTCTGGAATGATTCTATTCATATCATCTTGGGTAAAAGCAGTTGGTGCTGTTTCTAAATTATTTGATGGCAAGAAGCCTAATAATCTTCTAACTTCTGTTAGCGTATCTTCATCGTTTTTACCGATAAAATGAGCTACTCCGCTGACGCTATTACAAGTCATTGCTCCGCCTAGTTTTTCAGCTGAAATATCTTCACCAGTAACAGTCTTGATTACTTGAGGTCCAGTAATGAACATTTGGCTTGTCTTATCTACCATAAATACAAAATCTGTAATCGCAGGAGAATAAACCGCTCCACCGGCGCAAGGTCCCATTATTACTGAGATCTGTGGGATGACACCCGATGCGATAGTATTGTTGTAAAATATCTTTCCAAATCCAGATAAGGAATTTACTCCTTCTTGAATTCTTGCTCCGCCTGAATCATTAAGCCCAATTATTGGCGCTCCCATTTTCAAGGCATTGTTTTGTACCTTTACGATCTTCTCTGCATGATACTCCCCAAGAGATCCTCCAAGAACTGTGAAGTCTTGTGCGTATGCAAATACCAATCTTCCATCTATGTTTCCATAGCCTGTAACTACTCCATCTCCAGGGGCTTCTGTTTCCGCCATATCAAAATTTGTTGATCTGTGCGAAACAAAGGCATCAATTTCTACGAAAGTGCATGGATCGAAAAGAAGATTAATTCTTTCTCTTGCAGTCAATTTTCCTTTTGCATGTTGGTCATCAATTCTCTTCTGTCCGCCGCCTAAATTAATTAGCTCTCTCTTGATGCGGAGTTCTTCAATTTTGTTCATAAACTATTCCTCCTATTTTAATATGCTATTATTGCGTAAAAATATGTCATTATTTTTTCTGAATATATACCATTTAATATACCTTAAACTTTCTGATAATTCAACATCTTTATCTATTGTATACATTATTCATTTATATTAAAAACCCACCAAATTCAGTCTTTTTCGGCGGGTTAATTTTAACAGTATATTTCTATTTTATTTTTCGTTAATTTTTTAACTATTTAATTCGAAACATTATGCTTTATGCATTATAATTCTTGAGTGCTTTAACAATTTTTAAAGATAAAAAGCTTGCGATAAGAATTTTTATTATATCGCCTGGCAAAAATATTATGCAAGCGCTCCAAATAACAGAAGATACGGGCATTTCTTTGCCCATATACATGTTTACTATAAAGTATAGGTATGGTAGCCCAATTGCATAAATGCTGACTAGCCCTGCTGCGCTAGCTAATACTAATTTTTTAAAAGAAATAGGTTTGGATTTTTCAACAATTTTTCCAATAATAAATGCAGCTATAGGGAATCCGAGCAAGAAGCCAAATGTGGGCTGGAAGATATACGAAAGTCCTCCACCAAGGGCGAAGATTGGGATCCCAACCAAACCAATTAATATATAGGCTAATTGACTTACGAATCCTAATTTTGATCCTAAAATCAACCCTGCCATAATTACAAACAGGACTTGTAATGAAAATGGCGCGATTGGTGTTGGTATTTTGATAAAGGCTCCTATTGCAGTCAATGCAATGAAAAGAGCGCATAGAATCATCTTTTGTGTTCTTGAATTTCCGACTATACCTTTATTCATTTTTTCTCCCGTTCTATAGTTCAAATATTTTCCTAATTGCCGTTTACATTTAGCATATGATTTAGAATAATAAAAAACGAATAGATTGTCAACCATTAATTTGTTTTGGTTTACAATCTATTCTGCTTATTTTTGTTGTCCCAATCATTATTGAATTATAATCATGATTCTTCTTTGATTATTTTCGGTTATATATGTTATTGCCTTGAGCATCTATTGCTACAAATGCTGGAAAATCAACTACTTCAATCTTCATAATAGCTTCAGCCCCTAGTTCTGGATACGCCACTACTTCAATCTTTGTTACAGTGCTAGCTATTAAAGCTCCTGCTCCACCTATAGCTGCAAAATATACCGCCCCATGTGAAACCATGCTCTTAATAACTTCTTTCTTTCTGTCTCCTTTTCCTATCATGCCTAAGACTCCTCTTTCAAGAAGTGGAATTGTCATATCGTCCATGCGGCCGCTGGTGGTTGGTCCGAACGCCCCTGAAACGTTGCCGGGGCGCGCCGGTGATGGCCCCGCATAATAGATGATGCTGCCTTCTAGGTCAAATGGTGGCGGTATGCCTTCTGCAAGGTCTTTCAGGAGCCTCATATGGGCAGCATCCCGGGCCGAATATATGGTCCCGGTTATCTGTACTCGATCTCCACATTTAAGTTGATTTATTTGCCCTTTGTCTAACGGAGTGAATATTATTTTCTGTGTCATATTATCGCCTCCATATGTCTTGAAGCATGACAGTTAATATTTACTGCTATTGGTAGCCCTGCTATGTGAGTTGGAAATAAATCAACATTCACAGCAAAAGCACTAGTTTTGCCACCGAATCCTTGAGGCCCTATATTAAGCTTATTAATTAAATTCAAAGCCTTCTCTTCTATCTCTTTTGCCTTTTCATCTTGGCTATGAGTTCCTATTTCTCTAGTCAAAGCTTTCTTGGACATTATCGCAGCCTTTTACATTGTGCCGCCAATGCCTACGCCAACTACTATAGGTGGACAAGGATTTGCTCCTGCCAATATAATGGTTTCAATTATAAAATTAAGAATACCAAGTTCACCATCAGAAGGATTGAGCATTTTTATCCTACTCATATTCTCGCTTCCAAATCCTTTTGCGGTTGCTATAAGTTTAACATTGTCGCCCTCAACTATTTCATAATGTATTATCGCGGGGGTATTATCTCCAGTATTTTTTCTAATCAGCGGATGAGCAACAACGGACTTTCTCAAATATCCTTCTTCGTAAGCTTCTCTAACACCTTGGTTGATTGCATCTTCAATAAACCCTGAAACAAAGTGAACATCCTGGCCTATCTCAACAAAAATAATCGCCATACCTGTATCCTGACACATGGGCACTCCAGTCTCTTCTGAAACATCCGCATTCCGTAAGAGGTCACAAAGTATGCTTTTCGGCAATTCATCGTTCTCAACCTCTGATGCTTTTAAAATCGCGTTTCTTAAGTCAGGATTCATATTATAATTTAGGCTTATGAACATAGCTTTGATTTTTTCTTTAACAATATTTACGTCTATCTCTCTCATGGTTTCCTCCAAAAAAAGTCGCAGAGAATAAATTCTCTGCGCTGATTATTAAACCATTTCTGGAACATCAATTACTTCTTGTATTACTCTTCTTGCTCTTTTTTTCTTAGGTGCATCTTCCTTCTGAAAATCATCTACTATTTCTTCTTTAGTTTTTTCTGCAGTGACTAATGCTTCAAACTGATCTGCATTTAAGGTTTCAACTTCAAGCAACGTTTCCGCAACTAAGTTAAGCTTATCCATATTTGCCATCAATATTTCTTCGGCCCTAACAAATGCATGCTCAACAAAAGCTTTTATTTCGGCATCTATTTCAGCTGCAATTTCTTCCGAATAATTTTTCTTAGAAGAGAAATCTTTTCCAAGGAATACTTCTTCTGAAGTACTGTAGTTTATCGGTCCGATTTTATCGCTCATTCCATATTTAGTTACCATAGCTCTGGCAATGTTTGTTGCTCTTTCTAAGTCGTTGCTTGCTCCTGTGCTTATATCATGAAGCACCAGTTTTTCTGCTACTCTACCACCAAGTAAGTGAATAAGTTGTTCTTGCATTTCTGTCTTAGTCAGATATGATCTATCTTCTTTTGGAAGAGTCATCGTAAATCCACCGGCAAGTCCTCTAGGAATTATTGTAACTTGATGAACCGGATCGCTGTTTTCAAGTAGTCTAGCTACTACAGCATGCCCAGCTTCATGGAATGCTGTTAATCTTCTTGCCTTAACACTTATTACTCTGCTCTTCTTTTCTGGGCCAGCGATAACTTTAGTTATAGCCTCTTCAATAGTCTTCATGTTAATTTTTTTCTCATTATGTCTAGCAGTCAAGATTGCTGCTTCGTTTAACATATTTTCTATGTCTGCAGGTGTAAATCCAGGTGTTCTTCTTGCTAGCACTTTTCCATCAACACCTTTATCCAAAGGTTTATTTTTGGAGTGTATATTGAATATGGCTTCTCTGCCTTTGACGTCAGGAATTCCTATTACAACTTGCCTATCAAATCTTCCTGGTCTAAGCAAGGCTGAGTCTAAGATGTCAGGCCTATTTGTAGCTGCTAGTATTATAATTCCTTCATTTAATCCAAATCCATCCATCTCAACCAACAATTGGTTAAGCGTCTGTTCTCTTTCATCGTGTCCGCCGCCTAAGCCGGCTCCTCTTTTTCTTCCTACAGCATCTATTTCATCTATGAAAATGATACATGGCGCGCTCTTCTTTGCCTGTTCAAATAAGTCTCTAACCCTAGAAGCCCCTACCCCAACGAACATTTCAACAAAGTCAGATCCACTTATACTAAAGAATGGAACCCCAGCTTCTCCAGCTGCCGCTTTAGAAAGATATGTTTTACCAGTTCCTGGAGGGCCTACTAAAAGTATGCCTTTAGGAATTCTAGCGCCTAAATCAATATATTTCTTCGGATGCTTCAAGAAGTCTACAACCTCTTCAAGCTCCTCTTTCTCTTCATCTAAGCCCGCCACATCAGCAAAAGTTATCTTTACTCCGTCGCCTTCTTTATGTAGTTTTGCTCTGCTTTTCCCAAATTGCATTACTTTTCCGCCACCGCCCTGGCCCTGTTGCATGAACATGAACCAAAATACAACGAACAGTAATACCATGAATATTGTTGGCAATAAAGTTATATACCAAGGTGTCTTAAGAGGCGCTTGGCTTGTAATTTTTATTGTTCCCTTTTCTACTTGTGGTAATATGAATTTTTCAAAGACCATGCTACCTTCTATGATAGTTGGAGAGAACGAGTATATTTCTTTTGAAGTCGAACGAAGAGTCCCACTTATTTTTGTATCAACTATTGTAACTGTTTTGATATTTTCATTTTGAAGTTCAGCAATGAACTTCGAATACTCAACTTGAGTAGGTACTTCTCTTTGATCTCCATAGTAAAGCCACGCTAATGACAACACTAAGGCAAAGATTATTATATATATTCCAAAACTTTTTATATACTTTTTCAATTATTTTCTCCTTCTATTCCTAACCGATAATACATTCACCGATTCTATCATATTTACTTTATATATTCAAGCATCAAGACTTGTTTGGTATCTTTAGTTACTTTGAAATCTTCATTTATCTTTGATCCAATTATCCATAATACTTTCGCTCCTAGACAGACCATCATTACTTCTTCTCTTTCGTCCCTAGGTATTTTTTCATCAATGAATAAATCTTTGATTGTTTTAGTTCCACTCATACCCAAAGGTTTAATATAATCCCCGGATCTCCTTGTTCTTAGTACCAGTTTTAGATTCTCTTTTAATATTTGATCATAATCGAAATACTTAATAAGGTCATTATTTTTTAGGTCTTCAATATTATCGAGTGTAATAAGTTTCTCAAGTATTCTACCCGCTGGTTGATCTTTACAACCAAATTTGACATTTTCTTTTTCATAAGTTGTATTTTCTTTTTCCAGTCCCTGCTTAGGAATTTTTCTTTTCATAATCCCCTTGTTATAAGAGATCTCAATTGAAATCCCGTTTGGAAGCTCAATTTCCTTTGATGTCTTAGACGTTTCTAGAAATTTTACTGCACTCTCTAAGTTTATATAAGAAATATCTTCGGCTTTGTAAATTTCTTCCGCGAGCCTTAATAGAATCTTTTTCCTAATTGCAGGATGCTCTTGATTGAAAGCACTTATTGAGAATTCTATTTCTTCAATTGAAAACTCAACATGTTTTTTTACAAATTCCTGAACGACCATGGCAAAGTAGTTTTTATCTTCTCCAGCTATTTTCGTTAGTCTATAAATACTATCGGTTAAATTTTCATTATAATTTTTTTCTAGGTATGGAATCAATTCAAGCCTTATCTTGTTTCTTGTGAATATTGGCTCATTATTGCTTTTATCAATTCGAGGATTTAAGTTATTTTTTTCGCAATAATCTTCTATTTCTTCCCTACTAATTCCAAGAAGTGGCCTTATAAATAGATTTTCTCTCATTGGTTGCATGCAAGACAATCCACTCGGGCTAGTTCCTCTCATTAATCTCATGAGAAGGGTTTCTACTTGATCGTTCTTATTGTGCGCAACGGCAATTTTATTGCAGTTTTGTTTATTTCTTTCTAATTCAAAGGCTTCATATCTACAAATCCTAGCAGTTTCTTCTGTGCTAAGTTTCTTTTCTTTTGCTAGCTTAGGAATATCGAATTTGTAGACACTAATTGGTATTTGGTACTTTTCGCAGAATTCCTTTACATATTCTTCGTCTAAATCGGATTCTAATCCTCTTATCATATGATTAATATGTGTGCAAAATATGTCGAATTTAAGTTCTTGACTTAACTTCGCTAAAGCATGGAGCAAGCTAATTGAATCCGGACCACCCGAAACGCCAACGACTACTCTGTCCCCAGCCTCAATAAGTTTATTTTCAATAATAAATTTTTCTACTTTTTCAATCAATTTTGAAAAACTCCTTAGCATTCTTGGTAGTAGCCATAGCTGCCTCTTCAAAGGATATCCCTTTAATCTCCGCTATTTTTTCACATACGTATTCAACATAAATAGGTTCATTTCGCCTTCCCCTAAATGGCTCTGGCGTCAAGTAAGGTGAATCTGTCTCAATTAGCAATTCACTTAGCGGCGTTTCTTTAACTACATCCACAAGTTTGTGCGCGTTCTTAAATGTTACTGGACCAGCTATAGACAATTTTGCTCCAAGTTTAACGTATTGATGTGCCAGTTCAGCACTACCTGAAAAGCAATGCATCAAAACTCCAAGCTCGAACGCGCGCTCTTCTTTTAGTATGCTCAGGATATCTGCGTGAGCATCTCTATCATGAATAATTATTGGCAATTTCACTTCATGCGCTAGTGCAATCTGTCTTCTAAACCAGTATATTTGTGTTTCCTTCTCGGAGTGGTTATGAAAGTAATCCAGCCCTATTTCCCCAATGGCTCTAACCTTTGTTTTGCTTGCAAGGCCTTTAAGCAAATAATAGATATCCTCATCCATATCTTTAGTATCATGCGGATGACATCCAACTGCAGCATAGCAGAAGCTATTTGCCTCAGCATGCTTTGTTGCAGATAGCGAGCTAGCTAAATCAAAGCCCACATCCATCACGTATGAAAGTTTTGACTTTTCTATTCTCGATATGATTTCTGGTAGATCATCTATATATTTTTCAGAATTTAAATGAGCATGGGAATCGAAAAGCATCAGCTTACTCCTTGTCCATCTTCTGCATCAGTCGTTACAAATTCTAATCTTTCGTTGTTGTCTGCGAAGAGGATCATTCCCTTAGATTCTTCTCCCCTTAGGATTATTGGTTTTAAATTGGCTACCACGATAACAGTTTTCCCAACCATATCTTCAGGCGTATAGTAATTTGCAACTCCTGAAACGATCTGCCTTTCTTCGCTCCCAATTTTTATTTTGGAAACTAATAGCTTATCTGCCTTCGGATGCTTCTTGCATTCCAAGATTTTTCCAACCTTTAGCTCGATTTTATTAAAATCGTCTATAGTTATTTCTGTCTTGCCTTCTATTACAGCATTCTCAGGAGTTTCTATTACAGAGCTTGCTGAAGCTTCTACTTTTTTAACTTCAACATTTTCTATATTTCCTTTTGGATTTTCCTTATTCCCTTTAGGGTTTTCTTTCCTATCAATTGGTTTTCCGGGCTCTGCATCTGACTTGCCTTCTGGATTAAGCATATTTTCTAGCTCAATCAGCTCCTTGGCAATATCTATTCTTGGGAATATTGCATCCATTTTCTGCACGCGCTCGCCCTTCAGTAACCCAAAGGTAGCGGAATCTTCCCACTTAACTTCCTTGTTTGAGATTCCGAGCTGCTCCCTAATCTTCTGGGATGTATGGTGCATAAATGGATATATTAGCACAGAGATTATCCTTATGGATTCAGAAAGATTGTAAAGCACAGTGTCCAATCTTGGCTTGTCCGCTTCACTCTTTGCTAATATCCAAGGAGCTGTCTCATCAATATACTTATTAGTTCTTCTAACCAACATCCAGATTTCTTCCAAAGCCTGGCTGAAGTTGAACTTGTCAATATTCATTTCAACTTTAGCAGCAGCACCTACGGCAATTGCTATAAGCTCATCGTCAATTGCCTCAGCCTTATTTGACATCGGTATAATTGAGTCGTTATATTTTTCTACCATGGCAACTGTCCTGCTCAATAGGTTGCCTAGATCGTTGGCCAAGTCGAAATTCATTCTGTTAAGCATAACTTCATTTGTAAATATGCCATCTTGTCCAAAGGTATATTCCCTTAGCAAGAAGTATTTGAGGGCGTCAACTCCATATCTTTCAATTAGCTTCACAGGATCTACGACATTTCCCTTGGACTTCGACATCTTTCCGCCTTCCATCAGGATCCAACCATGTCCAAGCACCTTCTTTGGAAGTTCTTCTTCGATGGACATAAGCATTGCGGGCCAAATAATCGAGTGGAACCTTACGATTTCTTTTCCAACTAAATGGACATCGCAAGGCCAGTATTTATTATATTTGTCCATGTCATCTGGGTATCCTAGTGCTGTTATGTAGTTTGAAAGCGCATCAAGCCATACATAAACGACATGTCCTTCTTCAATCGGAACTGGAATTCCCCAGTCGAAAGATGACCTAGATATGCAGAGATCTTCCAATCCTTGTTTTGTAAATTTGAGCATCTCGTTTCTTCTAGATTCAGGTTGTAAAAATTCTGGGTTCTTTTCAAATAGTTCTATAAGTCTGTCCTGGTATTTCGAAAGCTTGAAAAAGTAAGCTGATTCCTTTGCTTTTTCAACTTGTCTTCCGCAGTCAGGACATTTTCCGTCGGTTATTTGTGTTTCAGTCCAAAAGGCTTCGCAAGGAGTACAGTACCAGCCTTCATATTGGCTCTTGTAGACATCGCCCTTTTCATACATCTTCATAAATATAGCTTGAACCCTTTTTATATGTCTTTCCTCAGTTGTTCTAATAAAGTCATCGTAAGAAATCTCCATTGATTCCCATAGGAGTTTAATTCCTTCCACAACTTCATCCACGTATGCCTTAGGAGTCATACCTTTTTCAATTGCAACCTTTTGTATCTTCTGTCCATGTTCATCGGTTCCTGTCAGAAACATTACATCATAGCCAGTAATTCTTTTAAACCTTGCCATAGCATCCGCCATTACTGTACAATAGGTATGACCTATATGTAGGTTGGAGCTTGGATAATATATTGGAGTTGTAATATAGTATGTTTTCTTGTCCATCTGTTTATCTCCTTATTTATTTAAAGTTTCTTAATTTACTATTGAAATATTTGCTTTAAAACAAGCAATATCATTGATTATCTTAACAGAAAATTTGAATACTTGCAAGATTGATGGCAATATGAATCCACAGGAGGGCTCAGCTTTGAACAAAGATGAAGATAAAATAAAACAACAATTAAGTGCTTCCCTTCCCTTTTATAATAAAATAAGTTTGGAAGAAAGATTTCTACTTCTGAATTCAGCTATATTTAAGGATTATCCTCAAAACGAGCACTTATACCAGGGCGGTGGCGAATGCTCAGGCCTAATAATATTGGTACAAGGGCAGATTCGTGCGTATATTACATCGCCCGAAGGAAAGGAAATAACTCTTTACCGCCTTTTGGATGGCGACGTCTGTATAATGTCAGCATCATGCATGCTTAAGGATATTAATTTTGATATACATTTAGATATGGAGAAGGATTGTAAGTTAATCCATATACCCAGCCATATCTTCGAAAGCCTCAACGCAAAAAGCACATTGATTAAGGAGTTTACTCTTTCTTTAGTGTCTTCACGCTTTACCGATGTTATGTGGACCCTAGAGCAATTTGTATTTTCTAGCATGGGTAAACGTCTTGCCGCTTTCTTAGTTGAACAGTCCGTTTTGAATGGGAGCCTTACTCTCAATTTAACACATGAGTTTATTGCTAAAGACTTGGGCACAGCCAGAGAAGTCGTCACAAGATTGCTAAAATACTTTCAATCTGATGGCTTGGTTAAGGTATCAAGGGGCTCTCTAATAATAAAAAATCTAGAACAACTAAAACAACTGGCATAAGCCAGTTGTTTTGTGTACTACTCGTTTAATTTATTTTTATTTTAAGGATTAATGTTAATAAAGTTTTATTCTAAAACCAAGGCTTTCCTTGGGCAAAATCTTACACATTTCCCGCAAATAGTGCATTTGTCATAATCTATCGTTGGTGCATCATATCCATTTTGTTTAAGCGCTCCCACAGGGCATACTCTTACTGATGGGCATGGATGATTCGATGGGCATCTGCTATTTACTACTTTAAGCTCCACACTTTAACCTCTTTCTCTATATTGTTTTCATTATCAAAATTTAATTATGCTTTCAAAAGTTCAATTAATTCGGCTTTGCTTCTTGCTCCAACTATTTTATTTACTACTTGACCATCTTTAAAAAC
>CAYRVM010000004.1:0-5382 GCA_964427575.1 uncultured Oscillospiraceae bacterium
TCCATCAGTTTGTTCATTGCCCCCTGAATCAGTGCTTCGGTACGTGTATCTACACTTGAAGTAGCTTCATCCAATATCATAATTGGTGGGTCGGCAAGAAGAGCCCTAGCGATTGTTATTAACTGTTTTTGGCCTTGCGAGATATTAGATGCCTCTTCATTTAGTATTGTTTCATATCCTAGAGGCAGCGACCTTATAAAGTGGTCCGCATGTGCCGCCTTAGCTGCTTCTTTAATCTTGTCTGGCTCAATATTCTCGAGGCTATATCCTATGTTTTCCATTATTGTGCCCTTGTAAAGCCATGTATCCTGAAGAACCATTCCAAACAGACTTCTAAGTTCGCCTCTAGCAATTTTTGTTATATCAATTCCATCCACGGTAATGCGTCCACTATTTAGTTCGTAAAATCTCAACAATAAATTTACCATTGTTGTTTTTCCAGCACCAGTAGGTCCAACGATGGCAACCATCTGCCCCGGCTTTACATGAATGTTCATATCTTCTATTAGTGGAACGTCCTCTTTATATCGGAAGCACACATTCTCGAAATTTACCTCTCCCTGTATGTTTTCTCTATTTATTTCTACTGAGTCAGGTGCATCAGAGCTCTGCTCAACTTCGTCAAGAACTTCAAAAACTCTTTCTGCACTAGCAACCGTTCCTTGTATTACATTTGCAATATTTGCAGTCTGAGCAATTGGCTGTGTAAACTGACGCATATATTGAATAAATGCCTGGATATCACCAAGATCTATAGCTTTTTTTGCAACTAATAAACCACCGACTATGCAAATAAAGACATACCCTATGTTGCTCACAAAATTCAGAGCAGGCATAATGATTCCTGATACAAACTGAGCTTTCCATCCCACATCGTAAAGATCTTCATTTATCTTTTCAAATGCTTCGATAGATTCCTTTTCATGGCCATATACCCTTACTATTCTATGTCCTGTATACATTTCCTCTACATGCCCATTGAGTTCTCCTAATGACTTTTGCTGCTTGGCAAAGTATTTTTGAGATTTTTTTGCAATGACAACCGTAATTATTGCTGATGCTGGAAGTGTTATCAAAGCAATTATTGTCATAACTGGGCTGATTGAAATCATCATAGCCAGAATTCCGACGATTGTAACTATCGAGGTAATGAGTTGAGTCAGACTTTGCTGAAGAGTCGTCGCGATATTATCCATATCATTTGTGACACGGCTTAAAATTTCGCCATGCGTTCTTCCATCAAAATATTTGAGGGGAAGTCTATCTAATTTCTCCTTCACTTCATTACGCATAGTATATACTGTCTTTTGAGAAACCCCAGACATGATGTAACCCATTGCATAGCTACACAAACTACTTATTACATATAGAAAAATCATAAAAATCAATATTTTCCCTATGTATTCAAAATCGAAGAGTGCTATAGGTGCATTCTTAAGGCTATTAATCGTTGCATCCGAGGCATGTTGATTAATCGCAATTTGTATCTTTGCAATATGCTCATACTGCGCCATAACTCCATTCGCTAACTCCGTTGTTGCTTTACCTAAAAGCTTTGGCCCAAATATCATAAAGATTGTACTGACAATGGCAAGTATTCCAACAACGGTAAATCTTACCCTTTGTGGAGCAAGGTAGCCTACTAGTCTTTTCAGCGTACCTTTAAAGTCTTTTGCCTTCTCAACGGGCTTTCCCATCGGCCCACCGCCCATTCCTCCGCGACGTCCTGATTCGACTTTTGGAGTTTCTTTATTTTCATTACTCATATGTACTCAACTCCTCTTCAGAAAGCTGCGATGAAACAATTTCTTTATAAACTTGACAGCTTTTAATAAGTTCTTTATGATTTCCTATTCCAACTAGTTCGCCATCGTCAAGTACTAATATTTGATCTGCATCCATTACAGTGCTGACACGCTGAGCAACAATAATAACAGCTGCATCTCTAGTTTCCTTCTTAAGTGCTGCTCTTAGCAATGAATCAGTCTTAAAGTCAAGCGCGGAAAAACTATCATCAAAGATATATATCTCTGGCTTTCTTACTAGCGCTCTTGCAATTGACAAACGTTGCTTTTGCCCACCCGAAATATTTGTACCACCTTGTGCAATCTTAGTTTCGAATCCTAATTCCATTTCAGAAATAAAGTTTGTAGCTTGAGCAATTTCTGCAGCGCGTGTAACCTCTTCATCGGTTGCCTCTCTTTTTCCATATCTTATATTTTCTGAAATTGATCCAGAAAAAAGTATTGCTGATTGAGGTACAAACCCTATTTTACTTCTCAAATCATCTTGATATAATTCTGTTATATCGACACCATCCACAAGGATTCTTCCCTCGCAGAGATCATAAAACCTTGGAATTAAGTTTATTAAAGTGGTTTTTCCCGAGCCTGTTCCTCCAATAATTGCAGTAATTTCACCTGGCCCTGCAGAAAATGATATGTTGCAAAGCGCTGGTTCCTCAGCCCCTGGATATCTGAATGATACGTTTTCAAATTCAACATATCCTTTAATATCTTGAAATTCTTTTCTGATTTCTGGATCTACAATTTCTGGCTCCATTTCAAGTACTTCATTGACACGATCAGCAGAAGCCTGCGCTCTTGGTACCATAACGAACATCATGGCTACCATAATAAAAGAGAACATAATTTGCATTGCATATTGGATAAAGGCCATCATATCTCCAACCTGCATTGAGCCTTGAGCTATTCTCAATCCGCCAAACCATATTATTGCAATTGTTGTGATATTCATTATGATGATCATGAAAGGCTGCATGATTGCCATTGTCTGATTTACTTTTATTGATGTATCGGTGAGGTCAGCATTAGCTACTTCAAATCTTTTACGTTCATGCTCAAGTTTATTAAATGCTCGTATAACTCGAATACCCGTTAGGTTTTCTCTTAAAACCATGTTGAGTCTGTCCAACTTCTTTTGCATCGCCTTAAATGCAGGCATAACTGAATAAGCGACGGCTCCCATAAAAGCAAGTAGAATAGGAATAACAACGAGTAAAATTAAAGTCAATCCTTTATCTTTGGAAACCGCCATAATAATACCTCCGATGCTCATCACCGGTGCATATATCATAAAACGGAGCATCATCACTAGAACTGTCTGTATCTGAACAATATCATTGGTAGTTCTAGTTATTAGTGATGCTGTTCCCAGTTTATCGAATTCATTTAGCGAATAGTTCTCAACGCGCGTGAACAAACTGTTACGAAGGTTCTTTCCAACACCAAGTGCAACCTTAGCTGAAAGGAAAGATCCTATAATTGAAAACGCTGTGCTAGCTAATGCTACAATTAGCATATATCCACCGTATGTCATGATGTACCCGCTATCTCCTTTCATCATGCCATTGTTGACAACATCAGCCATAAGCGTAGGCAAAGCTAACTCAGCCATTGCTTGGCCGAATATAAAAAGGAATATAAACAGAATCATTGTTCTGAATGGTTTTAGGGTCTTAACTAATTTCAACATAATATTTATTCTCTCACAATTTGTACAGATATAGCCTCAAATAGTTTATTAGCAATAGTGCTAACATTTTTTTATCATATATGCTCTTAATAACGTTATAAGTTCATAATAGTTATATATTCATATCTATTATATTTTTATCTGATTTCTTGTCAAGTTAATTCTTCATTAATAGCAATATAAATTAGCTTTATCGCATATTGTTATGTGGAAATAATCCAAGCGATATGATACTCTTAAATAAAAAATTAAGAGAGGCAAAAAAATGATTATAGTAAATACCTCTAACTGCACTCAATGTGCTTTATGTAGCAAGATATGTCCCTTTACCGTTTTGGAAATGAGCGATGGCTATCCAAGAATGATAGAAAAAAAAGAGAAGGCATGTTTAAAATGTATGCATTGTGTTTCCATATGCCCAGTCAATGCCATATCCTTTGAAAACATTCCTGAAAGTCTTAAAGAATCGATACTTCCATCATCTAATTCTTATGATGATTTAAAAAATATAATTTTGAGCAATAGGTCAATTCGACATTTTTCGAGCAAACCAGTACCTTTTGTCGAAATTGAAGAGATTCTCAATGTCGCAAGTTATGCTCCAAGCGCGAAAAACCAGCATCCAACAAAATGGATTTTGGTTTATGACTCTAAAAAGGTTAGCGAAATAATGTCACACATATTGAGCTATGTAGAAGAAAATAATATTGCGAAAGAAATAATTTCAGAGTTTAAAATAGGAAACAACGTAGTTACTTTAGATGCTCCGCATCTTCTATTTGGTATAGCGCCAAAAGAAGGAGCAGTTAACCCATATACAGATACAATCATTGCACTTACAGATGTTGACTTGCTTTTACATTCTAAATCTATAGGAGCTTGTTGGGCAGGCTATTTAGCAAGGCTTACAAATGCAAATCCATTAATTAGAGAATTGATTGGCCTTGATGACTCTATGCAGATATATGGAGCTTTGGCTTTTGGTTATCCAGTTGGAGAAAAATATGAAAGATTACCTTTTAGAGATAAGGTAGAAATTTCAATAATATAAATTCTAAAATCTAGTAGTGAATTCTAAAATTTATTAAATAAGGGGGAAATACAAATGAAAAAGAGTTTTCGAGAAACATTAATAGGTACATGGAAACTTGTAGAATATAGCATAGAAAACACAAAGAAGCCAGGTGAAAGATATTATCCATTGGGAAAAGATGCAACCGGATTTATAATGTATAATCCCGATGGATATATGTCTGCACAAATGATGGCAATTGGGCGCCCTGTTTATGAAAATGGTGGCCCACACAATGGCACATTAGAAGAAATGGCACTGGCAGCAAAAGGATATATGGCATACTCGGGCCAATATGAAGTAAACGAAGAAACTCATACTTTGACCCACCATATGGAGGTCAGCATGAATCCGACTTGGCTAGGAGATTCCCAGGAGCGCTTCCTCAACTTAGAAGGCGATACAATAACAATCACCGCTCCAAATACAACGGCTATATTAATTTGGAAACGTGTTAAAGACCATTTTGGGGAATAGGAAAACTTTTACTAAAAATAAATTATTTACAGAACAGCAACTTTATTCCTTCCTAAGTGCTTAGCTTTAAACATTGCTTTGTCCGCTCTCTTCATAATTTCATTCAACTTTTCATCGACAGATAATGGCTTAGTCACTCCAATGCTGACACTTAGTTCTAGTTTAGTTTGATCATCAGCTTTCATATCAATGTTATTGATATTCTCTCTGATACGCTCAGCAACTTCAATCGCTTCATCGAACTCTGTATTGATCAAATATATTCCAAATTCTTCTCCACCCAGGCGCCCCATAAAATCAGTAGCCCTTATAGTTTGCATACAAACTTTAGTTATTTT
>CAYRVM010000004.1:5392-19762 GCA_964427575.1 uncultured Oscillospiraceae bacterium
CTGTAATGCCTTGTCACCTATTTCATGGCCGAATTTATCATTAACTTTCTTAAAATGATCGATATCTATCATTAAGAATGCGGAATCGCTATTGTACCTTTTATTTCTAATCAATTCATTTTCGGCCAGTTCTACGAAATAACGCCTATTATTGACATTGGTAAGGAAATCGATTCTTGAAAGCCTTTCAAGTTCAATTTCTAATCTGTGTTTCTCAGTAATATCAAATGATAATCCAAGAACCCCTATAATCTCTTCTTTATCATTCTTAAGAGGGATTTTGCTTGTATTAACCCATCTATTTTCGCCTCCAGTTTCCCATGGTTCTTCGATATTAAGCCTTGCCTCTCCCGATTGAATTACAAACAAATCATCTTGATAATATTTCATAGCATCCTCAATGGGATAAATATCCTCAGCATTTTTGCCTTCGATATCTTTCTTGCCAATTTTGTGTGCATCTGCAACGTATTTATTTACTCTTATGAAATTATTTTTTGTGTCCTTATAGAAAATAAGGCCTGGAATGTGATCAAGGATTGCCTCAAATTGTTTAGACAAATCCTTTAGCTCATTAAAAATTGAGTTATATGGTTTTTGAATAGATTCAATAACAACAAACAGATAGATGTTAAAAAATGCAACTAATCTAAAACAGTGGCCAAGAAAATTTTGAATACCATATACATCACTATAAAGGGTGAACATGAATTCGCCTATTATTAGTAATATAAGAAACGACAACATTGATTTATATATTACTGCATCAATTTTAGTTCTTTTTCTATATATCAATAATATGCATATGAAATAGACAAGTATAAATATATACTCGCTTGCTTTTTTAAAAGGAGTAAGCCCAGATCCTTCAATAAAGCAGTCTGGGAAAATACCCACGAAACACAGAATTGTTCCTAAAAGTCCTAAGCAAGAAAATACTATTAAATTCAAACTGAATTTTACTTTTTTATCGCCAAATAAAATTGCTAAGAATATTGAGGCTGCAAGAATATAGTTTAAAACAATCCAAAGCTGAGTAGGCAAATTGGCATCTAATCCGTCAATTATATTCATTCCTTTGAAAGTAGCCATATGAATGAATGAAATAACAGATACCACAAAAATTCCTGGCCCTAATGTAACTACAAAAGAACTTTGGTCGAAATTTCTAGAAACAATTGATATTGTAAAAATTAATATACCAACAATTAATATAGCGCTTTCAATTCCAAGATGGAACAATAAATAGTCCGATCTAGAAAGTAAGTAAAGCACAATTCCAAGAATAATAAGTATTCCAATAAACCAAAAATTCTTCTTCATAAAAATTCTCCATAAACTATAAGAAAAGTAATTTTATCATTTTCTAGTCACGAAAAGGTCATAGGTTCTAAATTTGCTTTTATATCCCTTCTTTGTTATTATAACCCATAGCATCTTTATTATAAAGATAAAAGGAAAGGTAATTTTGGAAAGTATTATGGATGGTCAAGAACAAGAACACCAAAGGCGAGAAAGATATAAGGGTACGCATCCTAAAACATTTAAGGATAAATACAAAGAGTTGCAACCAGATAAATATACTGATGCGGTGGAAAAGGCAATCGAGCGTGGGAGCACCCCTGCCGGTATGCATATTCCAATTTGCGTTAATGAAATAATATATTTTTTGCAAATACGCCCAGGTCAAATTGGATTTGATGCTACTTTGGGTTACGGTGGTCATACTTTGGAAATGCTTAAATGCTTGGATTCGAAGGGGCATATCTATGCAACCGACGTGGATCCACTTGAATCGATTCGTACTCAAAAGCGCTTAGAAAATTTGGGCTTTGGCGCTGAAATTCTAACAATCCATCAAATGAACTTTTCTGATATAGATATAATTGCTGCCGAATCCGGTCCATTCAATTTTATCTTAGCTGATTTAGGTGTCTCATCAATGCAGATTGACAATCCTGAGAGAGGTTTTTCTTATAAGCGGGAGGGCCCTCTAGATTTACGCTTGAATCCTAAAAATGGCATATCTGCAGCAGACCGCTTAAGAAGTGTTTCTGCTGACGAATTAGAAGGTATGTTTATTGAGAATTCTGATGAGCCTCATGCTAAAGCAATTGCTCAAGCAATTATTGTTGAAAGGGCGAAAGGCAGACCTATCACTACAACTTCACAACTTAAACAAATTATTAAAGCTGCACTTAAGGGTCTTCCATTTGAAGGTAAAGAAGATGAGATTAAAAAATCATGTCAGCGTTGCTTCCAAGCATTGCGAATTGATGTTAATAATGAGTATGAAGTATTGTATGATTTCTTAGAAAAACTTCCTGATGCTCTTGCCCCAGGAGGTCGAGTAGCGATATTGTCATTTCATTCAGGAGAAGACCGCCTTGTTAAAAAATCTTTCAAACATTTTCTTAATAATGGAATCTATGCCGAAATAGCACCAGATCCAATAAGAGCTTCTGCAGAAGAATGCCATACTAATAGCCGTGCACGTTCCGCTAAAATGCGCTGGGCTATAAAAGCATGATTTAAAATTACTGATATTTATGCGCTATCTTCTTCGTGGTATGATAAAAGGCACTGTTTTCTTGTATTCTAGATAATCCTGACCAAACCTCTCTTCCAACTCTTTCTCCTCAATCCGTTTTATATAAAAAAGAAGCGCCGACACTAGAACTGAATAGATAACATATGCAGAAATGGAATTAATTATAACTACAATTCCAAAATATGCAATAAAAGTTCCAAAAGCCATAGGATTTCTGCAATATTTAAAAGGTCCAGTTATAATTAATTTTTGTGTGGGCATTATTGGGGCTGGCGTACCTTCACCTTCATCAAATTCTACAACTATAGACCATATTCCAATCGAGAAACCTATACCTATCATTAAAACTGCAACTAAAATTCTAAATGGTCCCAGTGGAATATCTGGCAAATTAAGAATTTTATCAATATTTGAAGACATATAGAAAATAGCTGGTAATACTAGAATAAACAACAACCCTAACGGTATTACAGCAATTAATCTTTGCTTTAACGAATATTTTTTCTTAGACCATTCTACAAATCTGTTTTTCATAAGCATTTGTGATCAAAACTTCAAAGATAATACCAGCTTTTTTAATACATCTTAATAATCTTGCTATTAATAATATTTTTATTATAATAAAAACTATAGTAAATTGATATATACATTATAAGATGGGGTGAATTAAATGAAAAGAAATGAAAAAAGAAGAGCGGATTTTTTTCTTATAACTTTTATTATTAGTTTGATTGGAGTAGTTCCATTGATTTTTGGCCTTTCTGACGAAGATTGGATATATCCATTGGCTTTTTTGTGCTTTGTAATTTCGGTAATTTCATTCATATGCTATTTAATTTATAGAAATCGTGCACGGGTCGAGTCTAAAGATTTCGTTGAGGCTAACTTGCTTGCTGATTGGAAAACAGATGAGTATGAAGCACAAATATACAAAAGAGGAATTGTATTAGATGGAGAAATGTATTTGTGGGGGAGTTACGACTCTGACATTGTAGGCGTTGGCTTGCATCCGCATAATTCCAATGTTTTAGTTTTTGATTATAAACTTCTAGCTGGAGGTCGCCCGAGCCGTCGTAGGCATATTATTGAATTAAGTATCCCTGAAGGTGAAGAGTTAGCCGCAGAAAAAGTAATCTATACATACAATAAACCATTGCCCACAGATTTTTCTTTAATCCACTTAGGATTAACAGAAGAAGACAGCTGGGACGATGGCGATGTAGATATTGAAGAAACTAAGAGAGTTAAACTTTAATTTTAATCTTTCTTCGTTCAAAGAGCACAGCTAGCCAATCACTTAAAACCAGAACGATGATTGTCAAAATTATAGTTTGAAAAATTCCAAGTTGATTATAATCAGTTACAACGGCAATCCATCCTATTAGCACCCATTGAATAAAATATATTTCCGTGACATTGTTACTCCAACGGGTAAATGTTTTCTTAATATAATCTGGAAAGAATCTTGCTGAGAAATAAACCAAGCTGATTAGTATGAACGCGCATGATCCAAAAGTTAAATTGCCCAATGTAAGGTGATGATAAAACGAAGCATCGGTTTCCCAACCGTAATCTATCTCGAAATACCAGCATAATGAAAGCAAAGCCGCAAAAATAAAAGTTGAAGCTATCAAAACCGATGTATAGAGCCGTTTAATACCGCTTTTTGTCCGATTAATTAAATAGTCTCCGAATAGATAGCCTATAATAGGATAGAAAATCCATGATAAAAATGGAAAGCTTGATAGTTCGCTAGTTCCCCAGAACAGTCCTGAAAATGCCGCGATGTAGAAATTTGGATTATTGTAATCCATAATATTATCAAAATAAAAACCATATTTTTGCAGCAAGATGTTTGAAATTTCGAATATGACTAGCACTATTATATAAGCCATCGGCTTAAATCTTGCTTTCTTTGCAAGCCCAAAAAAGATAAATGTCAGACCTGCAAACTGGAGAATGTCTATACGAAAAGGTTCAATCATAAAGTATGGGATCCAATCATCGCTGCCTGAGATTTGCCATGATACAAGCATCGGGAAGAACCCCCTTGCTAAATTTAGCAAGTATCCTAATAGGATAAGCATAAAGCCTCTCTTGATTAGTAGAACCGCTTCAGATTTTCGAGAATAGACGATGCCAACCCCAAGTATAATCATAAATACGGTTGCGGATGTAAAACTTCCAAAAAATTCTACTACTACTCCGTAGGCACTTTCGTCTATTATTATGTTTTTCGCAAAAGTTTCCAAACCGTGAACTGCGATCATGAAAAATATAGCCAAGGCTTTAGCAAAGTCAAGTTCATATTGTCTTCCGCTATTGATTCGTTCTTCCAAATCAGTTCCTCCTTGAAATACGGGATTCCTTACACCCTACTAATTACAATTTGATTTTATAATGCATGTTCTTTTATGTCTATATTTTTCTGTCATCTTGACTAAGTCGAGTGTATATAATTTGTAATTAATTATATAATTTAGACATTTTATATATATGATTTGTTTAATGAGGGATAAAAAAAGTAACCGATTTGGTTACTTCATTTACATATGACCTGAAACAAAATTATATATGCAAATTTTAATCTCAATTTATGAATTCGGTTAGCTCAAAGAGAATACTGTCTTTTACAGCAAAGCAGATTTTAAGTTTGTCATTTATAGTTACCGTCGGATATGCTACATAATCAAATTGCTTAATTGATTCTTCTATGCTTTCTACTTGAATAGCTAGATGATTTTCGTTTTTCACTATCTCAGGTAGAGGAGAATCTGCATCAGCACAAACAAATTGAAGTTTAAACTCATGATCTTCTGAGCTTGTTACATGTAATTTTATTTTTTCAACATATATATATGTCTTGTTTTCAATTTTACTTTGAGTTGGTATTCCTAAATGTAATAGCTTCATAATAAAGTTACCCCTTAATTAAACTTCAACCTACTAGCGCAGTAAAAGCTACTCTTCTAATACTGCGCTTATAGGTTTAAGCTACTATTTTTTATTCTATTTCCAGCAATATTTTTCTATTTTCTTGTTCTATGATTTGTTCTTTTGATAAAGCTGCATAATCACGGAAGATCCATTTAGCTCCACCCCACAAAGCAATAATAGTGAATACTGCAATCGGAACTGCTGTCAATATCGCCATCGATTGGAATGCCTTCAATGATGCCCCTGCAAATAGAAGTGCACAAGGAACAGCTGCAAGCATTACTGCCCAGAAAAGTTTAAACCATTTAGCAGGATTCTCTCCTTCACGTAACCCAACCGTCATGGTTGCCGCTAGAGTGTAAGAGGATGAATCCAATGTGGTAGCAAGAAATATTATTGCTACGATTGCCCATATAAATAGAATGATTTGTCCGGCAGGAAGGGTTAATACAACATCTGTGATGGTTTGAGGTGCCCCATTTTCTGCCAGTCTTCCAACAAGATCTAATGTTCCTCCAAGTTGGAGGTCAAGTGTGTAACCGCCGATAGCAGCGAAATACAATATGCATCCAGCGCTTCCAGCCCCTAGCATCCCAAGCATAACTCCACGAAGCGTTCTGCCCCTTGAGATTCTTGTTGTGAACATCCACATCCATGGTCCAAGTGCAAGCCACCAAGCCCAGTAGAATGCTGTCCAACCTTCAGGGAATCCTCCCTTATTAATAGGATCTGTCCATAAACTCATGCTAAGGAAATTGTTACTGATATACCCCAAAGCGTTAGTTAGAAGATTTAACTCGAAAAGTGCAGGCCCACATACTATAAAGTAGACCGCTAAAGCAATTGCAGCATATGCATTGATATTTGAAAGATTTTTCATTCCTTTATCAAGCCCTAGCCACGAACTTATCATAAATATAGCTGTAACAAGTATTATGATTCCAAAACCAGTTGCCAAAGTATCTGGAATTCCAAATAGGTTTGCGAAATTATTTTGCATCATTGGAATACCTAGTACAAGCGTTGTACCGTGTCCTCCCAAGATACCAAATACAACTACGATTTCAATGATTTTCCCTAAAGGTCCGTTTGTTTTTTCTCCAAGTACACCTTCACAAGCGCCTGAAAGAGATAATCCTGGTTTTTTCAGGATATAAAATCTGTAACACATTGGAATAGCTCCAACAGCGAAAAATGTCCATGCAGTAAAAGTCCAGTGGAATATACCATAGGTACCTGCCAAAGCAAAAGCTTCAGGGCTCATAGGTGCTGCGCCCATTGGAGGACCTGTAAGGTAATATAAAGGCTCTATAACTGCCCATAACATCATACTAGAACCCATACCGGCACAAAACATCATTACAAGCCAACTAAATGTCTTGAATTCAGGTTTTCCATTTCCGAATCTAATATTTCCGTATTTTGAAAGAGAAAAGTATAAAAGATAGACAAGGCAACCTAATCCAAGCCATAAGTAGAATGGGGAGAGAATACTTATTGCACCGCCTTGTACAGAACTGATGGTTGCTACAGCTTCATCAGGTCTTGTGATAAGCCAAGTTCCAAGTATTCCAACTACGATAAAAACGATACTTACTGCAACAAAATTTATAGATCTTTTTGTCGCTACGACTACATTACTCATAAATTCTTATCCTCCTAAATAATTTTTTTATTATTTGACTACAGACTAACTCCAGTTTTTTCTTTGAAGTATTCTTTGTTAATTTTCATTCCTAGACCTGGTTCGTTACTTCCTGCTACAGTCCCATCGATAATTTCTGGGTCATCTAGTGTGAGATTGTTAATCAATTCACCTGGCCAGAAATCTCTATGTAGATATTCTGGGTGCATAGCAGTTCTACTAGCCATTCCGAAGTGACGTATTGCTGCTCCAGTTATTCCTGTCGCCCATCCGTGAGGCATTAGCTGAACATTGTAATTATCACAGAACTCTTGAATTCTCATGATAGCTGTAAGGCCACCGCATCTGTTGATATCACATTGAATAGCAGAAATATTTGTATTTTTAACCCATTCCATAATTTCATAATGGGTTGTCATCATTTCGCATGCGCCTATTCTAGTTGAAACAGTATTAGCAAGCTTTTTATGTCCTTCAAGGTCATCATGTTGTAAAACTGCTTCAGCAAGATAAAGATCTGCATTTTCAAGCTTGTTAAGAGTCCATCTAGCTGCTTGCCAATCATTCCAACGATATAGAAAATCTACAAGAAGTTTTACATCAGGACCAAGTTGTGCTCTAAGTGCGTTTATATAGCGAACAACTTCCTTATCATCGTGTAGAGAAATAACTCCAGGAGATAAGCATACTTTAACAGCTTTGCACTTTCTTTCTACTGCTTTTGCGCACAATGGTTCATACATTCTAATATAATCATCCGCTGTAGGATTTTCTAGGTTGTGCGAAGGGTAAAGTGTAAAATATGGTGCTACAACTTCCCTATGAGCGCCACCTAAAAGCTTATATACTGGAAGATTATGTTGTTTGCCCGCAAGGTCATATAATGCCATATCAATACCAGACATTGCAAATATTCCAATACCTCTTGAACCTACCCACTTACTTTTGTCATACATATCATCCCAAATTGCTCTGAATTCCATAGGGTCTCTGCCAATAGCAACTTCACAGATATTTGTAAGTTGGAAATGTTCCGTTTCAAGCTCACCGTATGCTTTTACTACACTAGGAGAACCATCGGCTTCTCCGATTCCATATACGCCGTTTTCATCGGTAACTTTGATAACATTTGTATTTTCGCTCCAGCCACTAGCCGGTACGTCTAACTTAATAAATTCAATTGTTTTGATATTATTTCCCATTTTCTGCTCCTTCTTAGTTGGAATAATTATAAGTCAATAAAACTAAAGATAAAGACAAAATTTGATAATTCTCCTATTGTTCACCCCCAAATATCCTAAATATTTATTACTCAACTACCCAATGGCCATTAGTTAGTTAACTTTCATCCCTTTACTTCTATATATATTCTTTGCATTTTCAATCCGCTCTGCGCTTGGTGGTTCAGTGTCTTTCAGCGGGTATTCAATGCCTAATTTTTGATACTTATGAATTCCTAGCTTATGGAAAGGAAGTAATTCAACTTTTTCAACATTTTTTAAACTTGATATGTAATCAGCATGTTTTTCGATCAAATCATCGCCGTCTGTTATTCCAGGAACCATTACATAACGTATCCAAGTTGGTATGCATTGAACTGATAAGTATTCTGCAAAATCAAGTGTTGGCTGTAGAGGCTGACCCGTAAGCGATTTATGGATATCTGGATCAATACATTTCAAATCAAGTAATACAAGATCCGTATATTTCAAAGCTTCTTTAACTTCCTTTGTGAGGGTGCAGCCTGCAGTATCAATTGCTGTATGTATTCCCGCTTCTTTACATAGTTGAAATAATTCCTTAATAAATTTTGGCTGCAAAAGTGGTTCTCCGCCTGAAATTGTTACTCCACCTTTTTTATAGAAAGATTTAAACTTTTGCATTTTTTCTAGGGTCTGTTTCGGTGTTAGCATAAATGAAGCGGAATCAAGGTCAAAGGTGTCAGGATTATGACAATAAAGGCATCTGAATTTGCACCCCTGCATAAAAATTACGAATCTCAAGCCTGGACCATCGACAGTTCCAAAACTTTCAAAAGAATGTATTTTTCCAATTTCCGAAGATATTTCGTTAAAATCCATAAGTTTCCTATTCTTCTCCATTTATAGTTCTTGAAATTACATCTAGCTGTTGTTCTCTGGTTAATTTAACAAAATTAACCGCATACCCTGATACTCTAATTGTAAGTTGAGGATACATTTCAGGATGCTCCATAGCCTCTTGTAATAGAGCGCGGTCAAATACATTCACGTTCAAATGCTGTCCCCCGTTTGGAGTGAAATATCCATCTAAAAGATTTACAAGGTTTGATTGTCTAGAATATTTATCCTTGCCTAGAGCTGGGGATGTTATAGCAAATGTATACGAAATACCATCACGGGCACAGCCGTAAGGCATAGTGCTAACCGATGCTAGAGAAGCAACTGCTCCGTTTTTATCTCTTCCATTCATAGGATTGACGCCCGGTGAGAAAGGAGTATTTGCTAGTCTTCCACAAGGTGTCGCTCCAGTCATTTTCCCATAAACAATATTTGATGTTATTGTCAAAATCGACATTGTTGGTTTAGCATTTCTGTGCATTCTATGTGTACAAACCAAACCATAAAAATCTTTTATTAGTTTCGCGGCCATTTTGTCTGTTTCTTCATCGCTGTTACCAAAGGGAACGTAAGTGCCTGTCGTTTCAAAATTAACCGCTATACCTTCTTTGTTTCTAATAACCTTAACTTTGGCATTTTTTATTGCCATAAGGGAATCTACAGTTATCGCAAGCCCAGCAATGCCGAAAGTCTCATACCGCTTAATATTTAAATCATGTAGCGACATTTGAAAAGCTTCATAAGCATATTTATCATGCATATGATGAATGATATTAACTGCTTGAACATAAATACCAACAAGCCACTTTTGAACCTCGGAAAATCTATCCATAACCTCGTCAAAATCAAGGTATTCTGATGTTATAGGAGCAAACATTGGAGCCACTTGAACCCCAGTTTCTTCGTCTTTTCCGCCATTAATAGCATATAATAGTGCTTTTGGAAGGTTTACACGGGCTCCAAAATATTGTGTTGACTTGCCAATTTCAAGAGCTCCTACGCACCCTGAAATAGCATAGTCATCTCCAAATTCTGGTCTCATTAAATCGTCGTTTTCATATTGTATTGATGAAGTATCTATAGAAACTTTCGAACAGTAGTTTTTCCAAGTATCAGGCAATCTCTCCGACCAAAGAATTGTCAAGTTTGGCTCTGGTCCAACTCCTAGGTTGTAAAGCGTGTGTAAATATCGGTAAGATGTCTTTGTTACCATGACTCTTCCATCAACACCAAAACCTCCAAGAGACTCCGTTACCCAAGTAGGATCACCTGAAAATAATTCATTGTAAGAAGGTGATCTAAGAAAACGTAGGATTCTAATCTTCATTATGAAATGGTCTACCAATTCTTGCGCTTGAACTTCTGTAATAACATTATTCTTCAAGTCTCTTTCGATAAAAATGTCTATAAAAGTAGATGTTCTTCCAAGAGAAATTGTTACTCCGTCATGCTGTTTGGCTGCCGCGAGAAGAGAAAAATATAAAAATTGAATAGCTTCCTGCGCTGTCTTTGCTGGGTTTGAAACATTAAAACCATATGACGCACACATTTTACGGAATTCACTTAATGAATTTAACTGGTCGCTAAGTTCTTCCCTCTGCTGTATAATTTCAGAAGTCATTTCACCTGGCTCAAGAAGTTTAAACTCAGCCTCTTTTTCAGATATAACATAATCCAGACCGTATAGAGCAACCCTACGATAATCGCCTATATGCCTTCCCCTACCATAATTGTCAGGTAGACCTGTAATTATTCCCGCTTCGCATGCCTTCTTTATCTCTGGCGTATATGCAGATAAAACTCCTTCATTATGAGTTTTTCTATGATTTGAGTATATATCTTTAACAGTTTCATCCAATTTGTATCCGTAACTATTTAATGCTTCTTCCATAGCAGAAAGACCACTCCTTGGGAAAATTGCCCTCTTAAGCAGTTCATCTGTTTGTAGGCCAATAATTTTTTCAAGTTTTTGATCAATATAACCAGGTTTATGTGATGTTATTGTTGAAGGTACTTTTGTATCTACATCATAAACTCCGCCTCTTTCAATTTCTAAGTCAAACATTTTTGAAACTTTTTTCCACAAAATATTTGTAGCTTCAGTAGGCCCAGCCAGAAAGGATTCATCTCCCATGTAAGGCGTATAATTTTCTTGAATAAAATCTCTTACATTTATTTCGTTTTTCCATAAATTGCCTTTAAACTCATTCAAGTAACTCATTTTTCCCCTCCTAATAATTTCTAAATATAGAATACTACTCTTTGCATCTATATAAATTTACTATAATATTGTATACATTGATCTTTCCCTTGATATAACGCAAATAGCGTGCCATATTTTGTTTTACATTGAAACGTTTAATTTCCAATACTTAACAAACAATTACTTTTTAAAATGCAAGCAAAAAGCGAGTCAGCGGTGACTCGCTTTTCAATTTTGACTCAATATAATTTCTTAATCGTTCAAATCTATTTCTTCGCCTAAATATTGTCTAATCAGCCTCGATGCTTTAGACTGGCTTATTTTTAATTCACTTGCAACTTTTCGTGAACTTCTATATTTATTATATGCTTCTACTATAATTGCTTTTTTAGATTCATCTATCATATTATCAAAGCAAACCTGGTTAAAAAGAGAAGTATCATTGTTGCTTTCTTTCAGATGATTTGGTAGATGATTTGGTTTTATTATAAAGTCATTTACCGTAACAACAAGCCTCTCAATCAAATGTGATAATTCTCGAGTATTTCCTTTCCATGAGTAGTTTTTAAAAATATTTACTACCTCTTTTGATAATTGATGATTTTTTTTATATGCCTCATTACTCTGGTTAAGAAAGTGAAATGCTAATAATTCTATATCTTCTTTTCTTTCTCGTAGTGGAGGAATATTGATTTCAAATACACTTAAACGATAATATAAGTCTTCTCTGAAATCTCCAGAATCAACAAGCTTTTTCAAATTCTTATTTGATGCAGCAATTATTTTAACATCTACTTTCTTCATTTTATTGCTGCCGATAGGAATGAATTCTTTGTCCTGAACTACTTGCAAAAGCTTAGATTGAAGAATATAAGGCAGTTCAGAAATTTCATCTAAAAGAAGAGTGCCTCCGTTAGCTGCATCTAAGAGTCCCTTGTTACCTTGTTTTTTTGCTCCGGTAAAAGATCCCTCTTCATATCCAAACAACTCTGATTCCATTAAATCTTTAGGAATCGCACCGCAATTTATGTTTATAAAAGGCTTATCCTTTCTCCTACTGCTATTATGCATCACGCGAGCTAATAAGGTTTTCCCTACTCCAGATTCGCCCAATAAAACAACGGGCGACTCAACATCGGATAATTTATATGTTAGTTCCATAATATCTTTCATCATAGAGCTTTTGAACAACATGGATGATGAAGAACTATGTTTTTCTTCATACTTTTTCTTTTCAATATAATCTACAGTTGAATAATGAATATCTTCAATGCTATCTCTAACACTTGAGAGAACAAATTCTATTTCGCCATTTTCATCAAAGTATGGGACTGCTATGCTCGTTATTGTAGTGTCAATATGGGTCTTCTGGTTCATCATTAATGGTATTTTCTCTGCATACACATAAGGCAGGAGACTCGGATACCAATAATCCGCATCAAGAAAATCATAATAATTTTTGCCAATCATTTCTTCTTGCGTTAAACCATAATGGCGCTCACAGGCGCTATTAATATATAGCAACTTATAGTTGTTATCCCAAATATTAATTTCATCATGGAGGTTATCAATGAGTTTAATAAAAACATCATATTCTAGTCTGTTTGTAATCATATTACCACCTTAAAAAATTTATCCGAATTCGTAAATATATTATTGCTATTATAATAAAAAAAATCCTAAATAGATATAGTGATTAGATAAAAACAAATATATATTTAAACGTTTCAATAAAACACCAATTTAAATAATCTTTATAATATATAATTCAAAGTTAGTCTTTAATTGCCTCAATTTATTTCCGAATGAAGCTTTCTTTATTCTTTGTTTCGTCAGATAATATTCTTTAAACAATTTTCTCAAAGATGTACCCCAATAATAAAGATATATACGCTGGAAATCAACATGGTAATTGCAATGATATAATCAAATGAAATCACTTTATTTGTTACTCTTTTGGAAATTGGCTTTCCAATAGCAAAAAATAGAGCTAATGTACAAGTCATTATTGAAATAACAAACTCATAATATTTCATACTATTATAATCAATGTTAGCGATTGCTTTTAAAAAATAGACAAATGAAAAGCTAAGAATTAAACCTAGGGATGGATAAAATAGATAGTGATCAAAATTAATTGGCTCTTTTCTTTCATAAATTGGTATATCTTTACCAATTCTTCCAAGAATAATATCTTTCAGATACTCAAAATCTTTCTCAAGCGCATTTAGGAAAAGGTGCTTACGGTTTTTGAAGAAAATATATATTTCTCTAATATCACCATTTTTTCTCCTTTTTATCTTAATTCTCTCAACCTCTGATAAAAGAAATCTTTCTGATGTACTCCCACTAATCCTTTCAATATCGTCATTGGTAATGTTGATTTTAATTTTTTTTAGTAAATTTAGGAATCGAAAAGAAATCATACCTAATAGCGCAAATGCTACGGCGAAAGATATATATAAGTTTAACGCAATCTGAGTATGAAAAAGCTCAGAAAATAATAGTAATCCAATAGCAAAGCTTATTACAAGAACAATAAATGCTTTCTTCCTTCTTTTAATCTCACTTTTAGAAGTATTAAACTCCATTTCTCTCTTCATCTATTTCCCTTTTTTATAATTATTTCCAATGTTCCAGCATTTTGCTATTACATGCCCTAAGCTTAGATACTGCCTATTACTCATTTCAAACAATACTGGTTTAACTTTTTCATAGTCTATCTTTCCATTTTCGGATAGCACTTCTTCGCTTACATAGGTGTTCACTGGTTTTACAATAAAGTTATCGTGCGTTGCTGTTTCAAAAATCTCAACGATTTCACATTCCATAGATATAGGAGATTTGGTAATTAGCGGTGCTCCCTTAAGTTCTCCACTAAAGTACTCAAACACATCTGACTTATCAGTATTCTTACCAGAGACTAGTCCAACAT
>CAYRVM010000005.1:0-12439 GCA_964427575.1 uncultured Oscillospiraceae bacterium
ATACTATTCGGTATTCTCTTAATATATGGGCCTATCGCAAAAACAATACCAGCTGTATTTCTTTCGTAAATCAAGCGTGTCATTAATAGCAATTGTTCATCATCTTGAGTCGCAATACCAGTTACAAAGACTAAGTCGCCTTCATTAACGAATCTTTCATTTTCAATTGCTTCTAATGAGCAAGTCCATTTAATTTCTTTTTTTAGACCAGCTTCCCCAGCCAAAACTTTTATGCAGAGACATTCTGGCAAACAAATAATTTCCTTCAACAAAGCTCTCATACTACCACCCCCAAAGATATATTTGTTTCAACAAATTATATCAAATGAGAGCATGTAGTACAAGGTAACCCGTGATAAAGAATCTTTATTCTTCGCTTAACTCGACTCCGTAATATTTCTCCGCTTCGTTAACGATTCGTCGCATATTTAGGAGAGTCTCTGCCGGAAGTTCTATAGGTCTATGTCCTTCTATAATCTTGATTGCAGCTTCATAACCTCTTTCTGTGAAGCTCTTCGAACCTTTTTCAAGCCACGCTTCTTTTGTTGTCTTTGAAATTAGCTTAGGCTGTGATGGAACTGTCTTGTAGTATTTATATGTATGATCACAACTTACATATTCTCCTCCAGGACCTATTGCCTTGATTACTTCTAATGCTAAAGTGTCCTCATTAATTGGAACCCCTTCTATCACCTTATTTATCATGCGCGCGATTTCAACATCCATCATAAGTTTTGAATAGTCAAAAGTGATTCCTTGTCCGATCATTCCCAAGCCGTAGATTACGTTGGCACCTGCCATCGCAGCTATTAGGGCTGTCAATGTCGATTCGTGAGTGGACTGTGCATCAGGTATATAACTGTCAGCCTATCCCCCTGCTACAAAGCAAGGTAGCTTGTAGTATTTTGCTAGGCTAGCAACACCGGCACTCATCAGAGCTAATTCAGGAGTGCCTACAGGGGAAGTCGTATATTTTAATTCGAAGCCAAGCGATGATGTCCCATAAATGCACTTGCTTCCCTTAACTGTTAGCTGTTGGAGTACCATCCCTCCAAGAACTTCGCAATTGTGGACTACCAAAGAGCCCGCTAGAGTTATAGGCGCTGTAGCTCCCGACATGGTCATCGAAAGTATTAGTGCTGGTGCTCCGCCTCGTGCCGACTCAATTATAACTTCCGTTACTTCTGGATTTAGCATTAATGGACTGTTTGGGCAAATTGTAGCTGAGTAGATAGGATTCTTTCTGAAATTTTCCTCACCGCCAGCTGCTTCATATGCTAATTCAAGCATTTTTCTACAATTGTAGCCATTTCCTGAACCAATAAATGAATGTTTGGTTGTGTTTGCTAAAATTTTTTCTGCATTATGAATTGTTTGTACCTGCCCAGGCACATCGTTGCAACCGCAAGCTCTCTCATAGACAGAAAGCTCATCGATGGCATCGCATACTCGAGTGATTTGAATTAAATCTTTTCTTCCTGTAACATGCTCCTCTCGAGTATATGGATCAATTAACCTTAGACCTTCTCCAAAATTTGTATAACCTACTTTGGGCCCTGCAAGATAATTTTTTTTGGGGTCTCTACCACAAAGCTCGACTGTTTCCGGTGCTGACAATATTGCATCCTCGACAATATTTTTTGGAATCTTAACATTTTTTGCTTCCAGATCTACAATGCAGCCTCCTCTTTCGAAAATGTCCTGTGCTTCTTTACTCGAAACTCGAAGACCTGTGGTCCCAAGTATTTCCAAGGTTGCGCAATGAATAGCATAAAGATCGCTTTCAGTTAATAATCGTATTCCCATGCCATCTCCAGTTATCGAATCTTTTGCTGGCTTTATCATAAATATTCCTCCTCTCAAACTGCTTTCAAGCATAGAGTTTTTGCAGACATTGCATCGGCGCTATATCCATCCGCACCAATCTTTAATGCAAATTCTTGTGAAATTGGAGCACCTCCAATAAATACCTTTACTTGATCTCTAAGTCCTTCTTTTATTAGCAAGTCTATCGTGTCCTTCATAGCCATCATAGTTGTCGTTAGAAGTGCAGACATGCAGACTATCTTTGGATCATATTGCTTTATCGCAGCTACGAAATCAGCAGGAGCAACATCTGCGCCAAGGTTTATAACATTAAATCCTCCTGTTTCGAGTATCATTGCTACTAGATTCTTGCCTATCTCATGCAAATCGCCTTGTACTGTAGCAATAACAATTGTGCATTTGGGAGGTACATCTGCTTCAGAAATGAGTGGCCTAACAATTTCCATGCCTAGTGACACTGCTTTGCCAGACATCAGTACTTCTGGAATATACATATCCCCCTCTTTAAATCTTTCCCCGACGATAGTCATTCCAGCTAAAAGTCCATGATTTATGATGGCAAGTGGCTCATTACCTTGCTCAATAAGATGATAGGTCAGGACTTTGGTCTCACCTAGGTCACCTTCGATAATAGCATCCCTTAACATTGTGAAATCTTCCATTTAATCCTCCCCATAAATATATTTGTAATTATAATAATTCACTAAATAAATTATGATCCTTCTGGCCTCAATTTCAATGGTTAAACGCACAAATTAATATAGACTATCTCACAAAAAGAGTAAGGAATAATCCTTACTCTTTTATTTCTTTTTTAATTTATTAAGTTTAATTATTTATTTTTAAGTGCCATAAATACTAAATCACAGTAGTTTCAATGATATCTTGTTCGACTTCAACTACGTAGTCTTTTATTTCCATTATTTCCATTGTCACTTCTTCTACAAATGCTGAATCTTTGATGGAGGTTAAATTAATGCTGACATTATAAATGGCGCCAAGGGCTGCTGTTCTTGCTAGCATAGCCGCCACAGCTCCGTCGGTTATAGCATTTTTATTGCCCTTTAGCACGACTAGTTTCGCCAAATCTATAACTTCCTTTGATTTTCTTGCAACCTCAAGAGGAATTGTCGCTGCAATTTTAAAAGCCTTTTGTATATGCTCTGACCTGATTTGCTTTTCTTCATCTGTTTCCTTAGGCAATTTAAATGCTTCCATTACCTTCGAATATGCAACGGAATCTCGGTTTATGTCATCAAGCAATTCAAGTCTCAATTTGGATGCTTTTGCTGCGATTTCTTTCATGTGTTCTGAAACATCCTCATAATTTTTTTTATCTATAGTTAAGTTTGCCACCATTTCGGTAAGGGCCGCCGCTGAAGCTCCGCTCATTGCCGCAATGCTTCCGCCTCCTGGCACTGGGCTATTCCCTGCTGTTTCTTCTAGTAATTCTTCTATAGTCATTTTGCTTAACATATTTAATCTCCTATACAATTTAGTATTATGTGCTCGCTTCAAATTATTAATATATTATCCCTTTTAGCATCAAATATTCATTCTGAGAGGATCTTTTTTCTATTAACTTCAATCCTTAACGATTTTTCCATTTTTAATAACTGTTTCAACATTATTATATGCTATGTGGTAGGCTAGGAATTTATACGATGGGCAATTATGAATTACCATATCGGCAGCTTTCCCAAGTTCCATGCTCCCTATTTTGTCTGCTCTGCCGAGGGCGGCAGCTCCATTAAGGGTGAGTGCCGTTATAACTTCTTCAATGCTCATTTTCATTTGTAATGTTGACAACGCGATTATGAGTGGTATCGATTCTGTGAAGCAGCTGCCGGGATTGAAGTCGGTGGCCAGGGCGACCGCTAGCCCGCTGTCGATCATGTAGCGGGCCCGCGCGAATGGCTCCCGCAGGCTGAAGGCTGTGGCAGGCAACAAGGTCGCCACGGTTCCGGCGGCTTTCATTGCTAAAAGGCCTGCGTCTGATGCCATCAGAAGGTGGTCCGCGGAAACCGCGCCAACTTCTGCCGCAAGACCAGCCCCGCCAAGAGCCACGATCTCATCCGCATGTATTTTGAGGTTAAATCCGAGACTTTTCGCCGCTAAAAGCAACTTCCTAGATTGGTCGATTGAAAAGACATTCGCTTCACAAAATATGTCGCAAAACTCCGCTAGCTTTTCTACTTCAACCTTAGGTAAAACCTCTTCAATTATATAATTAATATAGTCATCTGCTCGTCCCTTGTATTCAAGAGGTACAGAGTGCGCTCCCATAAATGTAGAAACAATATCAATAGGCTGAGCTAAATTTAGCGATTTCATTGCCCTAAGTTGCTTGAGCTCTGTTTCTAAGTCTAAGCCATAACCACTTTTGCCTTCTACAGTTGTTACTCCATATCCAAGCATACTTGTTAGGCGTTTACGACCTAGTTCAACCAACTCAGTCTCCGATGTTCCTCTAGTAGCTTTTACACTATTTATTATGCCTCCACCCTGTTGCATTATTGACATATAATCCTGACCCTGCAAACGCCACATATATTCTTCTGAACGCTCCCCACCAAATATAAAGTGGGTGTGCGAATCCACAAACCCAGGTAATACAGTTTTGCCAGCGGCATCGATGATGGTGCTGTTTTTTTCAAGCTCGGCACTAACCAAATCATAAGTATTCCCAATAGCAACAATCAAGCCGTCTTCAATTATAACCGCTCCATTCTTGATTACATGAAGATCGCTCATTTCAACTCCGGCTTTAGCCTTGTATCCGCTGGGTGATACCAGTTCGGAAGCATTTTTTATAATCAGTCTTTCCATCTTTTTTTACTCCCAAAGGTTGGTTTCAATAATCTTATCCATGCTGAAATTGTAAAGGCCTAAATAATATGATGCTGAATCTACCAGAGCTTCAAGCGGTACTAATCCCACTACTTCACTTCCAAGCACATTAACTCCATATCTCTTAGCTTCCATCTTTACTGTTTCAAAAACTCTATACATTGCTGTTTTTGAGTAATCAGTAAGGTTCATCGTAACTTGAGTTATTCCCCTTGCTTCTAGGCTTACTCCACCAGCTTTAACATATTTAAATCCACCGTTCGAGTTTCTAACACATTTAGCAATTTTATTTGCTATATCAATGTTTGTTGTATCTAAATCAATATTATAAGCTACTAATGGCATTCTTGCGCTAACTCCGGTAACTCCTGCTGTTGGATGAATCTCAGGCTTCCCAAAGTCAGGCTGCCACATCGCTTGTTTAAGTTTCTCAGGCATTCCTTCAAATTGTCCTTTTCGAACGTCGGCTAAGTTCTGTCTATGAGGTGCAGAAGCAGCCTCTTCATATAAGAAAACTGGTATATTATGTTTTTCAGCAATCATTGCGCCTGCTTCCTTTGCCAAGGTAACGCATTCTTCCATTGTCATATTTTTTATAGGGATGAATGGAACGACATCTGTTGCTCCCATCCTCGAATGTTGTCCTTCGTGTTTTGTTAAATCGATCAGACTAGCCGCAACACCCACTGCTTCAACTACAGCGTTTCTAACTGCCGTTGGTTCGCCGATTACTGTCACAACAACTCTGTTATAATCTTTATCCTCTTCATAGTTTAAAAGCTTTACGCCTTCTTTGCCTCGAAATGAAGAGACAATTTTTTCAATTTTTTCTAAATCTCTTCCTTCACTAAAATTTGGAACGCATTCAACTATTTTTTTCATAATCTCCATCTTTTTCTCCCCCTTATTTTAAGCCTGACATTTTAATTACAGTTTCCTTAATAAGTTTATCATCAACTGTATATGGTAATGTAATATGATCCTTGCCTGCCATTTTTTCATTATAGTCAATGCATGTACCTACGGCATTTGGATTTCTTGCCCAGGCACGCCTTGCTACTCCACCCATTACATCCCAGAGCATTGCACTATTGAGTATCTCGTCCACTCTGTCGCTTCCATCTAATACCATACCAAATCCGCCGTTTATGGCTTTGCCGATTCCCACTCCACCACCATTGTGAAGAGTAACAAGACTCATACCTCTTGCACTATTTCCTGCAAATATATGAGTAGCCATATCCGCCATCACATTGCTGCCATCCTTTATATTGGCTGTCTCTCTAAATGGTGAATCTGTTCCACCAGTATCATGATGATCTCTTCCGAGCATTATTGGGCCGACTTCGCCCTTTCTAACCATATCATTAAATTTGAGTGCAATCGCAAGCCTTCCAAACGCATCCTGATACAAAATTCTTGCTTGCGTTCCAACTACTAGTTTATATGCCCCCGCATCACGAATCCAGTTGTAGTTGTCTCTATCCTGATAGCGTCGCTCTGGATTTATGCACGACATCGCCGCTACATCAGTCCTTAATAAATCATCTTCAAGGCCGCTTAGACAAACCCATCTGAATGGACCATAGCCAAAGTCAAATAGGCAAGGCCCCAAAATATCTTCGACATAAGAAGGCCATATAAAACCATCTTTATCGTCTTTTCCGTTTTTGGATATTTCAGTTACCCCTGCATCAAATACAGCTTTCATAAATGAATTCCCATAATCAAAGAAATACGTTCCTTTAGAAACAAGGCCTTTAATTGCTTTAAAATGTCTTCCCAAGGATATATCTACTTGATTAATAAATGTCTTTTTATCTGTTTCTAAGAGCCTAGTTCTTTCTTCAAATGAAAGACCAACTGGGCAATACCCACCGTTGTAGGCGTCGTGGCATGATGTTTGATCTGATAAAAGGTCGATTGATATTCCATGCTGTAAAGCATACTCTAACAAGTCAACAATATTGCCATGATATGCAATTGCAGTCGGTTCTCCCTTTTTCATACAAACTGAAGCCTTTTCAAAAGCCTCTTTTGGCGTTTCAATTATCTCCTTGACCCAACCTTGGTTAAGCCTAGTCATAATACGCGAATAATCAACCTCGGCTATGATGCCCACTCCGCCGGCGATTTCTATTGCTTTCCCTTGAGCCCCGCTCATTCCTCCCAGTCCAGAGGTAACAAACAATTTGCCCATCAGATTCTTATCCTCTGGAATGCCGAGCTTTAGACGGCCCGCGTTTAGTAGCGTGCTGTATGTTCCGTGCACGATGCCCTGCGGGCCGATATACATCCAACCGCCGGCAGTCATTTGACCATAGTTTGCAACACCAAGAGCCGCAGCTCTATTAAAATTCTCATAATCGTCAAATGCCCCCACCATGAGCCCATTTGTTATTATTACTCTAGGTGCATCTGGCTTTGAATGAAAAAGTCCTAATGGATGCCCCGAAGCAATTACTAAAGTCTGATTGCTAGTTAGAACTTTAAGGTATTCTTTAACCAATCTTTCCTGCATCCAGTTTTGAAATACACTTCCGCTCTCTCCATAGGTAACCAATTCGTAAGGATATAAGGCAATCTCCATCGCCAAGTTGTTATCGATCATCAATTGGAAGGCTTTTCCCTCAATACATTTTCCTTCATAGGCATCAATAGAGCCTGCTTTTATTGCGCCTTCTGGCCTAAATCTATAACCATAAATTCTACCTCTAGTTAGCAATTCTTTAAGAAATTCAGGGGCTAGAGCCTCATGAAACTCTTCTGGAATATATCTCAGAGCATTCCTTAGTGCTGTCTCTGTTTCATCATTATTTAGGGTAAACGTCCTCTTTGGAGCTCTCCTAATTCCTTCCTGGAATTCCGGATATTTTGGGAGTCCATTTGGAAATTTTAGTTTTATAGTCATAGCTTTTTCAATTTCACTGTTTTTATACATATCAATTCTCCTAGCTGTACTATATTAATTTGCCGATTGCGGCTTCAACTGCATTTAATATCGAATTATCCTTTACCATCTGTATGCTTTTTTCAATATCAGTGTACATGATTCGATCTTCCTTAAGCCTAGGAATCTGAGCTCTTATTAGGCGATAAGCTTCCTTTGTTCCCTTTGCAAGTTTATTTGGATCTGTGAACTCAACTGCCTGGGCTGCAGTCATCATTTCGATAGCAATTACAGTCCTAGCATTTTTTAATATTTCATATGCTTTTCTGGCTGCTATAGTTCCCATGCTCACGTGGTCCTCTTGATTCCCCGATGAAGGTATGGAATCTACGCTCGCCGGATGGGCTAATATCTTATTTTCAGATACCAGTGCCGCAGCTGTATATTGAACTATCATGAATCCAGAATTTACTCCGCCCTTTTCTGTCAAGAAAGCAGGCAGCTCACTTAAGCTTGGATTTACAAGTCGCTCTATTCTTCTTTCTGAAGAGTTCGCAAGTTCTGCCAAGGCAATTCCTAAGAAATCAAAGGCTAAAGCCATTGGCTGCCCGTGGAAATTTCCGCAAGAAATAACCTGGCCATCTTCGGCAAAAATAAGCGGATTGTCAGTCGCTGCATTCATTTCTTTGTTTACTTTATCAAGCACATAATCTATTGCATCCTTGCTCGCACCATGTATCTGCGGCAAACACCTCAACGAATATGAGTCCTGCACCTTAACTTCTCCCTCTTTCGTGGTCAATCCGCTACCTTCTAGAATCTTTGCAAGATTTCTAGCGCAATCTATCTGTCCACTATGGTTTCTAACCGCGTGAATTTTATCATCAAATACATCTGTAATCCCGCGGAGAGCTTCAAATGTAAGCGCGGCGGAAATGTCTGCAGTTTTCATCAAGTTAATTGCTTCATAGGTAGCCAATGCACCAACTGCAGTCAGCACCTGCGTACCATTGATAAGGGCGAGGCCTTCCTTCGATGTCAATCTAACTGGCTTAATGCCAGCCAAAGCCATAGCCTCAGCACCTGACATAAGCTTACCATCATAATAAGCCTCGCCTTCCCCCATCAGCACCAAAACCATATGGGACAACGGTGCCAAGTCGCCGCTCGATCCAAGAGATCCCTTCTCCGGAATCGCTGGATGTACTTTTTTATTTAACATTTCTGTAAGTGTATTTAAAGTTTCTAATCTAATTCCAGAGTAGCCCTTAACAGATGCATTTAACCTAAGAAGCATAATTGCTCTCACTACATCTTCAGGAAAGTGATTGCCAACTCCGCATGCATGACTTCTAATAAGACTTTCTTGAAGAAGTTCAACCTGATCGTTTGTAATGACGATATTGCTGAATTTCCCAAAGCCAGTCGTAATCCCATAAACTACTTTTCCGTCCTTAATTAATTTCTCAACATATGCTCTTGATTGAATAACCTTTTCCCCTGCTTCTTTCGAAATTTCTACAACATAATTCTCTCTTGCGACCATAATCAGTTCATCTAAAGTAAGGTCGTTCCCCGTAATAGTTACCCTTTTCAACTAAGCACCTCCATGCTTGCCTTTCGGCATATTATGTTTTGAATAATAATCGAAATTAATAATACATATTTTGACTTGTTATAGCATTCATTATACATTTTCTAATGAATAATGTCATTGCTTGATAATCAAAAAAAATAGAAAGAGCCAGAAAAACTGACCCTACCCATTATATCTCTTAATTATTTTACTATTGCTAAGAATTCTTTTAGATTATCAATGCTTATTCGAATTAGGCGATCGCGAGCTTCATTTGAGTTCCAAGCAATGTGCGGCGTAATAACACAGTTAGGAAGCCCGATGAGCGGTGAGTTGCTGCTTGGAGACTCTTCCGCTATTACATCAAGGCCAGCCGCACGAACCTTCCCCGAAATCAAAGCTTGGGCTAAAGCGATTTCATCGATTAGCCCACCCCTGGCAATATTAACGAGTATGACTCCGTCCTTCATTTTGTCGATTGTGTTTGCATTTATTAGGTTTTTATTATTTACGTCAAGTGCACAGCAAAGACAAACCACGTCCGACTTTTCAAGTAGCTGTTCAAGAGATACAAAATTCATATTTGGTACTTCATCCGATGGAACTTCTGATTTTGAGTTTACCAAAACTTCCATGTCGAATGCAGATGATATCTTCGCAATATTGCGCCCGATGTGGCCAAATCCAACTATCCCAATAGTTTTTCCAGATAATTCTATCATTAGATTGTCATTATACGAAAATTCTTCGTCCTGATCCCAGAGGCCCTTTGTCACTGATTCTGAGAACTTTTTAATGTGATTACATATGTAAAGCAATAGAGAAAAACCATGCTGTGAAACATTGTTTGCAGCATACCCGGGAGCATTTTTAACCGGAATTCCTTTTTCCTTAGCATATTCAACATCTACAGAATTAAATCCAGATGCAAATATCCCAATAAACCTAATATTTGGGCATTGGTCTATAACTTGGCGTGTTATCTTGCAACTATCAGTAAAGACTATATCCGCATCTCCAATTCTCTCCGCTGCAAGAGCATTCGGCGTTCTTTGATACAAAGTTACTTCCCCGAGAGCTTCAAATTCTTTATACTCCGGGCTCCCAACTATTAAAGCCTCACCATCTAAAAATACAATTTTCATTAATTTCTACCCCACAGTTACACTTTTGGCTAAGTTTTTCGGTTTATCGATGTCGCAGTTTGTTAGCTATTACTTTTACTATGAGCTATAAAGTTCCACTTGTATTTTATAGCAAGTACCCTTAAAGCAATTATAATCGCCGTGGTAACAGCCATTACAATTTCTTGATCAAGACCAATTTCATAAAGAAAGATATAAATAACTCCTCCAATAATGCAGGCAACCGCATAAAAGTCTCGATGCAACACCATTGGAACTTCTCCTGCTAAGACATCCCTTAAAACTCCACCACCTACTGCAGTGAGTAACCCAAAAATAACCGCTCCAAATGCTGGAACACCAGCAGCTAAAGCTTTAGACATACCAATACAAACAAATGTACCAAGTCCGATAGCGTCTAAAAATAATACTATCGAAGTTATTTTCAATATCTGATTATGGAAAACAAAAGTACATAATGCACTGGCTATTATTACGATAATGTAAGTTGGATCGTAGAACAAAAAAAGATTAGTATTGCCAAGCATGATTTCCCTTAATGTCCCACCGCCAGTAGCAGTTACAAGCGCTAAAACAAAGAAACCAAACAAGTCCATATCTTTTCTCTTGGCAACTAGTCCCCCAGTAAGGCCAAAAGCAAATACTCCGATTAAGTCCAATAGGTATAGAATTGACATTTACTTCTGCCTCCAAATTTCTAATTAATTTCTACTCTACTGTGACACTTTTGGCTAAATTTTTCGGTTTATCGATGTCACAGCCCCTAGTCTTTGCAATATAATATGCGAAGATTTGGAGAGGGACAACGGAAATGAGCGGGGTGATTTCGTCCATGGTTTCTGGGATGTAAATTGTTTTGTTGGACTGGCTTTCCATCTTGATATTGCCTTTCTTGCAGAGCCCGATTACATAGGCGCCTCTTGCCTTTACTTCTTGAATGTTCGAAATCATCTTTTCAAAGAGGCGGTCCTGAGTGGCGAGCGCTATTACCAAGGTGTCTTGTTCGATCAAGGCTATAGTTCCGTGCTTCAGTTCTCCTGCTGCAATCGCAAAGGAGTTTATGTATGATATTTCTTTAAGTTTAAGCGAGCCCTCGTAGCAGACACCAGAGTCTGGTCCCCTGCCTATGAAAAATGCGTGTTCAGTCTTGTAGTGTTCCTGAGCTAATTCTTTAATTTTTTCTTCGTGCTTAAGTACTGTCTTTATCTTGTCTGGAACCAGCTTTAGTTCTTTGATTATTTTCTTGTAGTAGTCGTCATCTATCTTACCATTTGTATGGCCGATATATAGACCTAATAGGTACATGCAGACTAACTGAGTTGTGTATGCCTTCGTGGAAGCAACTGCGATCTCTGGGCCTGCCCAGGTGTAAAATACATCATCGGACTCTCTTGCAACTGAGCTTCCAACCACATTTACAACAGAAAGAATTCTTGCTCCCTTTGATTTAGCTTCTCTTAAAGCTGCTAATGTATCAAGGGTTTCTCCAGATTGGCTAATTGCGATAAACAATGTCTTATCATCTACGAAAGGATCTCTGTATCTGAATTCCGAAGATATATCAACTTCCACTGGAACTTTCGCTAATTTTTCAATTGCGTATTTCCCTACTAATCCTGCATGATAAGCTGTCCCGCAGGCAACGATATAAATCTTGTTAATTTTGGCTAGGTCTTCTTTCGTCAGGCTAATCCCATCAAGTTTGATCATGCCGTCTTCTGTTATTCTTCTATTTAACGTATCGCTTATTGCCTTTGGCTGCTCATGAATTTCCTTAAGCATGAAATGTTCAAAGCCATCTTTTTCGGCAGCGTCAGCATCCCAAGTTACATGGAATACTTCTCTTTTTACTTCTTTTCTTTGCCCGTTGAATATTTTCACATCATTCTTAGTAAGAACAACTGTCTCGTTATTTTCAATCAAATATATCTCTCTTACGTGTTTTAGAACTGCAGGGATATCAGAAGCAATAAAATTGCAGCCTACTCCAAGCCCAACGATAAGAGGTGCATCTTTTCTAACTGCTATAATCTTGTCTGGCTCAAAACTAGAGATTACGCCTATTGCATAAGCCCCCTGCATCAAGTCAACGGCTTTGTTTACAGCTTCTAGCAAGTCTCCCTTATAGTTTACACTTATCAAATGAGCAAT
>CAYRVM010000005.1:12449-19597 GCA_964427575.1 uncultured Oscillospiraceae bacterium
AGCAATTACTTCAGTGTCAGTTTCCGATTTGAATACTATCTTGTGTTCTTTAAATAGATATTCCTTAAGCTCGAGGTAATTTTCAATTATTCCATTATGAACAACTGCAATTGTGTTTTCTACATTGCCATGGGGATGGGAATTTATATCCGATGGTGCCCCATGAGTTGCCCATCTTGTATGCCCTATACCAATTTTGCTATCCATTCCAGCTGGGCACTCAATTTGATTTAACAGATTTTCTAGGTTCTCAATTCTTCCCTTACTTTTATAGATTTCAATTTTATTTTTATCAAACAGGGCGATTCCTGAAGAGTCGTATCCTCTATATTCAAGCCTCTTCAATCCTTCAATTATTATTTCATAAGCATTCTCATCGCCAATGTATCCTACTATTCCGCACATATTTCTTCTCCTAAATATAAAAGCAAACCTAAATAAACTAACAGTTCCTATTATAATAATAGAACCGAATATTCGTGTTCGCCTAAATTGTTTGAATATGATCTAGATTTATTCTGTCCCCCAAGTCACCTTGAGTATTTGTAAAATCTATTACGATTCCTCTTTGAACCGCAAGGGCATCCGCCGAATTTTCGATAACCCTTGACCTCGTCAACTTAAAAGTCATAATCTTAGAAATTTAATATTTGCTAAACTTTTAAGTTCTGGCGCTAAAACCATGCAGACTCACTGCATTCCAAACTCCTTCTGGAATGATTATAATACAAAAAAACCCCTTTTGAAAGAGGTTTTTGTTTATGCTTTTATTTTCAATTTATATTTTTTTGATTTTGCTAATCCGCTCTTTGTTAATTTGTGAAAATATTTGCATCTTAATGTAGTTTTAAAATATTTTAAACCTACCCTAAATGCTTAGTGATTAGTTCTGCTAGTTTAGTTGCTAGCTCCTTTATCATGCCTTTATCCTTGCCTTCGATCATAACCCTAACGAGTGGTTCGGTTCCGGAAGGTCTAATCAGAACCCTTCCTTCTCCGGACATTAGAATGTTAATCTTATCTATTTCTACTTTGATTTCGGGATGATCCATATATTTTTTCTTGTTTTCATTTTTAATTATAGCGTTTACAAGTACCTGTGGATAGATTGTCACTTCTTTCGCAAGTTCGGATATTGGTCTTCCGTCACTTTTGAAAGCTCTCAATACCTGAAGCCCAGACAATATCCCATCTCCTGTTGTAGTGTAGTTTAAAAATATTATGTGGCCAGACTGCTCTCCACCTATTATGCAACCAGTTTTGACCATGCTTTCTAGTACATATCTATCTCCCACACCAGTTGTATCGACAGAGCAACCGAGCGCTTCAATTGCTTGATAGAATCCTATGTTGCTCATAACAGTCGCTGTCACTTTGTTATTTTTTAGAACACCATCTTTTTTAAGCATCTTTGTACATATATATAGGAGTTTGTCACCGTCGATTATTTCGCCCTTTTCATCCACCGCAATAAGTCTATCCGCATCGCCATCGAAGGCTAAGCCCAGATGCGCTTTTTCCGCTAAAACTCTCTTCTGTAAATCCTGAGGATGCGTGGACCCGCATTCCTTATTGATGTTTAATCCATTAGGATCATTGTGAATGGAAATTACTTCAGCACCCAAGTCATGAAATACCTTTTCTGCGGCTTTATATGAGGCTCCGTTTGCGCAATCTATTACAAGCTTAATTCCATTAAGTTTTGTGTCTACCGTGCCTTCAAGGAATTTAGTATACAGTTCAATTGCATCATCTTCACATTCAATGCACTTCCCAAGCTTTTCTCCAGTGATATGGCTATTCACATCTATGTCTCTGATTATTATATCTTCTATTTCATCTTCTATATCATCTTCTAGTTTAAAGCCTTCTCCATTGAAGAATTTTATTCCATTGTATTCGAATGGATTGTGCGATGCGGAAATTACAATTCCAGCATCTGCCTTAAAATACTTTGTTAAGAAAGCAACTGCGGGTGTCGGAAGCACTCCAACTTTTATAACGTTTCCACCCATTGCTAGGATTCCAGCACTAATTGCATCTTCTAGCATATCCCCAGATATTCTTGTATCTTTTCCTATTACGACAATAGGCCTTTCCTTGCTCTTGGCAAGGACAAACGCACCAGCTTTCCCCAAATTAAAAGCAAGCTCAGGTGTTAATTCTGAGTTTGCTATACCTCTCACTCCGTCGGTTCCAAAAAGTCTGCTCATAATTTATCTCCTAAAATGTTTATTTTGCGGTTATTACTACGTGGGCTACTCCCGGCTCAACTACAGCCTTATCAAAATTCTTAGTATATTGTAAGGCAACAGTATAATTATTTTCTCCAGCTTTTGCTCCAGTCAAATCAATAGTAGGAACTATATCTTGCTTGCTCATGTTGCTTATCATCCCCGATTTGCCAGTTAAAGTAACAATTAGCGTCGTATTGCTCACTGTAGCATTTAAAGCGGTATCAAGACCTATAATTTGGATTTCTGAGGCTTCGTATGATAGCTGTGATGATATTGTGTCCTTAATGCTAATTTCAACAAATATTTCTTCACTGCCTATTGCTGGCTCTATTCCTTCAGGATAAATTTCTTTAACTAAAATTTTATTAGTTGGAGAGAGTTCGCTTAGATTAATTTCTTCCGTTGCTATTGAACTAATTCCAGCAAGAATATCAGGACTTCCCTTTATCTTTACTGTTGTAGGTATTAATAAAGAGTTTGCGTCATAATTTGCATCGAGAGTGCCAATATATGTAGGCACTAATGGAACTACTTTTGTTTCTAGCATTTGAGCCGTTACTTGAACAATGCCAGCAGAAACACTTACATTTTCTACTACATTGCCTTGTGCATCCATAGCCAATGTTTTTATTTCAAACGTGTTAGGTTCAGTATTAAGATTATCTAAATTTAAAGTAGCATTAATGTGATCTACTGAATTTACGAGCGACTCAGGTCCAGTAACTTCAAGCTGAGCAGGATTAATACTTATCTTACCCGCTTCCCTGCCCTCAACTATTGCTCCTGAATAACTTAATAGTACATCTTTATTTGCGCTAATCCTTTGTTCAATAATTACTTTTATTTTAGCTGGATTGACTGACTTTATTTTAACCCCATCAGGCACAGAAACAGAAACTGTAAGATAGTTTTCTCCCTTGCTGAATCCAAACAAATCTGCATTTGCAATGATTTCATCAGATGTGACTTTTATTATATCTGCTCTCTTTCCTTCCAACACAACATCTATTGTTGGGTTCTGATCCCCAGAAATCGCTAGTTCCCTATCATAAATGGTCTGTGCATTCAAAAGCTGTACAGGGATTTTTGTCATAGTTTGTTCTGTAAGTGGGTTAACTTCACTAATTACATAAACCCACAAGAAAATAGCAATCAAGATTGATAGCACAAGATTGAAATTCTTATTAGCCATTATATTCCTGCTATTTCTTTCCATTCTTATTACCTCTGAATCGATCAAAAAATGGCATCTTGTTTTTTTCTTCAGCGCTACTTGCTATATATAAATTCAATAATGTTTTCTCAACTGTTTTAATATCCAAGAATCTTGTTAAGTTCCCATCCACTGCCATGGATATTATCCCGCTTTCTTCAGAAACGATTAAAACGAGAGCATCCGAATTTTCTGTAATTCCAATACCGGCTCTATGCCTTGTTCCTAGTTCTTTGCCTAACGCTTTATTTGCTGTGAGGGGAAGAACACATCCAGCGGAATGAAGCCTATTACCTCTAATAATTGCGGCACCATCATGTAGCGGTGAACCTTCATAGAAAATATTTCCAAGGAGCTCTGTCGTAATATCCGCATCCAATTTTATCCCAGTTTCAGCAATATCATTTAGCGCGGTCTCTCTTTCTAAAACTAACAGCATCCCTGTCTTGGACAATGAAAATGCATCTATTGACTTAACAATAGCTGCCGTTATACTTTTTGCTTCTTCTTTGTCGATTTTCATAAATTGTGTTGAAATAAATTTGCTTCGTCCAATATATTCTAGCGCTCTTCTGAGCTCTGGTTGAAATACAATTAGTAGGGCTATTAATCCTAGCGTCATAGTATTTACCAGTATCCAATTAAGCGTGTACAAGTTAAATTTATCAGAAAGGAATGTAGCGAGAACCAAAATAAATATGCCCTTTACCAGTTGCTCTGCTCTCGTTTCATGAATGAAACCAAGAATCTTATATACGACAAAGGCAACTACTGCCATATCTAATATATCGATGAATCTAATACCGCTTACAATATTGTATAGAAAATCCTGCATAGCTACCTCTCCCTTCGAAATCTCCATCTAATTGTATATAAAAACGATTGATTTTTCAACATATATATTCGTTAGGCAATAAAAAAGATAGATGGAGAACTCTCCACCTATCTTTAATTAATTTTATACTAAATTATAATTGTAAATTTAGACTTATATGTTTGAGTTTCGCCTTTAATATTTTGGTTCTAGCAGCCCATACTTTCCATCTTTTCTCTTGTAAACAACGTTCACCTGGCCTGATTCAGGGCTTAAGTAAAGGTAGAAATTATGTTCAATTAGTTCCATTTCCATAATAGCTTCTTCTGTTTCCATAGTAGCTATATCAAAACTCTTCTTTTTGGATATCCTAATTTCTTCATGATCATATTCATTGTCTTCTGGAATATCATTAAACATAAGTTCTTTGTGTTCTTTATGTTTCTTTTGTAATTTTGTCTTAAATCTGGAAATTTGAGTTGATAGCTTGTCAACTATCCTATCTGTTGCGATGTACATATCGGTGCCTGTTTCTTCAGCCCTAAAAATAGTACCCTTAGCAGTAATAGTTGCTTCGATGTTCTGTCTTTCCTTTTCCATAGTAAGAGTAATGTGAGCATCGATATCATCTGAGAAGTATTTTCCCAATCGCACGAATTTTTTTTCGATTGTATCCTTCAGGTGATCACTGGCATTAAAGTTTTTGCTTGTAATAATAACGTTCATGATTTGTACCTCCTTGTTAGCGAGATAAATTAGATAGCTTACATAAATGTATCTTCTTAATTTACTTTATTATATTCCATTTCCCAGAATATTTCTTTAGATTTTTTGTATTTTAGCTAAATAATTTATTCACCATAAATTCAATGTCTCAAATAAACATGATTGGATAAATGCATAACTTTTACTGAAAACTAGGAACTCTTGCGCATTATTTCGCCCTGTGGGTAATGTGGATAAGTCTGTGCATAATTGCAAATTCAACATTTTGATTGTTAATGCAATATTCTATAAAAGAGTATGCATTCATATGCATACTCTTTTGTTAATTGAAACGTTATTCTCTTTGTTATCAATGTTTATATCGATGTATAAATATTCATTAGATAATCAAAGTTCTTTTTTTGTTTTTCTGAATTCTCTTTTTTTAACCTTGTGGATAAATTAGTACATAATGCTAAAACTGCCCGACTGACCTGGTCTTTGCCCCCACACTCGCCAATGAGTTTAAATTTTGGTATCATTGGGCTTACATCTAAGCTACGCCATGATCATCACCCGTTAAAAGATGACTTACGTGGATTCTTTTGCCCGCAACTGGCTTGAATTTTCAACCACAGACCCGAGCAGCTTTAGCATTATGTCTAGTTATTTTCTTTACTATCCTTATCATACTTATTATTTAGCCCAGATGCAAATGTAATTATTTGAACTTCAGAAGCACCTTTTTCTATTAATGTCTTTGCACACTCATCTGCTGTGCTACCAGTGGTAAAGATATCATCTACAATGAGTACTCTTTTATTTCTTATGCTTTCCACTTTGTCTTTATTGATACTAAAAGCATCTTTCATATTTTCGCGTCTTGCATCCCTGCTGAGTTGATTCATTGCCTCAGTTTCTTTATCCCTTAAAAGGACGTCCGCTGAGCATGGTATGTCTGACATCTTTGAAAGACTTTTAGCCAATAGCTCCGCCTGGTTGTACCCCCTCTTATTCTTTTTCTTTTTATTCATGGGGACTGGCACGATTAGATCCGCATCCAAGTTTTCTATAGAGAGCCTATCGCCCATTATTTCAGATAACTTGTAGGAAAGATAGCCTTTTTTATTATATTTTAAATTATGGAGTATTTCTTTTTCTTTTAACCCATAGGTTACACATGAATATCCTTTGGAAAAAGAATGCTCTATGCTAAGGCAATCCAAGCATTTCGCTTGCTCATAGCCAGTCTGCAAAGCTTTACCACAGCAAACGCATGCCTTCTCATTTATCCACAAAATTTCTTCTCTGCAATTTGGGCAAAGAGAATATGTATCATGATTGAAAATTGGTTTGTTGCAGGATATACAATAAATATTGGAGGGGTAGATGAGATCAAGGATTACCCTTGTCAATTTTGGCTTCATTAACTTTTGATTTGACTATTTAAAAGTTTTTTAAGACGTTCTGATAGTCCTGAATACCGTTCGACAATCTTATTGTTGTCGACCATAGCCTCCATTACTCTTTCAGATCCAACCAGAACAACTCCGTTTTTTGCTCTCGTAACTGCAGTATACAAAAGGTTTCTTGTCGCTAGCATCGGTGGGAACCAAAATAATGGCATCACAATAACGGGGAATTCACTTCCCTGACTCTTATGAACCGTAACGGCATAAGCAAGTTCGAGTTCATCAAGCTGTGAGAACTCATACTTAACAAATTTGACGTCTTCGTAAACAACTGTTATCTGATTGAATTCATTGTCTATGGAGTCAATAAAACCGATGTCGCCGTTGAAGACTCCTTGCCCCTTTTGTAGATCGTCTTGCCTCCTCCATTCGATTTGGTAGTTGTTCCTGATTTGCATTACCTTGTCTTCTACTCTGAATACCCTGTCAGCCATTTTCTTTTCCATTTTTTTGGGGCTTTCGGGGTTTAAAATCTTCTGGAGTTCTTTATTTAAATTAATTGTACCGAGCTTGCCTTTTCTTACCGGTGTCAATATTTGAATATCTTTTCCTGACTGAATATCTTCATAATAGTTTGGAAGCCTTTCTTGGCATAAATCTATAATGGTGTCTAATACATCGTTTTCAGTTTTCCTTTTTAATAGGAAGAAGTCCTTGTCCTTCTCGTTACAATAAGGGTATTCGCCTTTATAAATTCTATGGGCATT
>CAYRVM010000006.1:0-18030 GCA_964427575.1 uncultured Oscillospiraceae bacterium
CGCGCACCATGAAAAGTAGCTTTAGGGCTACTTTTTTTATTACCACAAGGGACTTGAACCCGAAAGGGCATCGAACGTAAAGGAAAGCATCGTGGATGCTTTCTAGTGAGATGGTCCGAGCCACGAAGATGGAGAAGGACGGCAGACGTGAAGCGGATGCGAAGTCCCTCTGCGCGCACCATGAAAAGTAGCTTTAGGGCTACTTTTTTTATTACCACAAGGGACTTAAAACGACAACTTCAGAAATGGAGTTGTTTTCTTATTTCATAAATTGCTCATATGAGGTATTATTAACCTAGAGTTAATATTTGCAATTAGATATACCTTTGAAATCTAAATTGGAGGAGAAATATGAAAAAAATAGACAGAATAAAAATCGACAAAGAAAAAAGAGAAGATATGATTGCAAAAATCAAGAAATATTTTCTTCTCGAAAGAGATGAGGATATAGGAGATCTTGCTTCAAATTTAATGCTTAATTTTATAATGGAAGAGATTGCTGGAGAATTTTATAACCAAGGAGTATATGACTCTTATAAATTTATTAATGAAAGAAGCGAAGACTTACTTTCAATTCAGGTTTAATTAGAAAGTGGAGATATATAATGAATAAAATAAAGACCAAAAATGAAAATTTTTACTTTAGGTATGCAACACAAGAAGATGTGCCTTTAGTTTTAAAGTTCATAAAGGAGCTTGCAGACTATGAAGGGATGCTGGATCAAGTTGTAGCTACTGAAGAGTTGCTGCAAGAATGGATGTTCAAGAAAGGTAAAGCAGAAGTAATTATTGGAGAGTTTGAAGGAAAACCAATCGGCTTCGCATTATTCTTTCATAATTTTTCTACATTTCTTGGCCGGGCAGGAATATACTTGGAGGATTTGTATGTTACTCCAGAAGCAAGAGGAAAGGGATTCGGCAAGGCATTTTTGAAAGAACTAGCTAAAATTGCTATTGAACGAGGTTGCGGACGATTGGAGTGGTGGTGCATTGATTGGAATAAACCAAGCATTGATTTTTATATAGCGATGGGTGCAGAACCAATGACAGATTGGACAGTGTATAGAGTAGCTGGAGACGATTTAGAAAATTTGGCAAAAAAATAGCAAGAATTAATTTAGAGTATATAAAGCTTTGGAATCAAATAAGGCTGCTAATATATGAAAATATCTTAAAGGAGGCGAACCCTATGCCAATTATTGGCGCGTTTATAGTTCCCCATCCGCCAGTTATTGTCAATGAAGTGGGGCTAGGGAAAGAAAAAGAAATCCAAAAGACGATAGATGCATACGAAGAAATTTCAAGAAGAATTGGCGAAATTGAACCAGAAACTATAATTTTAATTTCGCCTCATTCCATAATGTATTCAGACTATATACACATTTCCCCTGGGACAAGCGCTACGGGCTCCCTGAAGCAGTTTGGAGCCCCTGAGGTCACCATTCAGACTTCGTATGATACAGAACTCGTGTCAACAATTTCGATGTTTGCTTCAGAAATGGGTATTTCAGCTGGAACCCTTGGAGAAAAAGACAGGAAGTTAGATCATGGGACTTTAGTTCCTTTATATTTTATAAATCATAATTTTATTAACTATAATCTAGTAAGGATAGGAATATCTGGGCTAAGCCGAGATGAGCACTATTTGTTTGGGACATGTGTTAAAAAGGCAATCGAAAAATTGGGAAGAAATACTGTGCTAATTGCTAGTGGAGATCTATCACATAAATTGACTAATGATGGGCCATATTCTTATGCGAAGGAAGGACCAGAATTTGATAAGATAATAACTGAAGCAATGAGCAAAGCTGATTTTTTAAAATTCCTTACAATTGATGAGAACATTTCAGATTGTGCAGGCGAGTGTGGTTTGAATTCCTTCATTAGTATGGCTGGAGCCTTGGATAAGACTGATGTTGAAGCTGAACTGCTATCATATGAAGGTCCTTTCGGCGTTGGCTATGCAGTTTGTTCATATAAAGTTTTGGGATTTAATGAAGGTCGCAATTTCGGCGAACAAGCGAAAGCCATAAATAACAAAGAGCTAAATTTTAAAAAGAAAAATGAAGATGCTTATGTAAAACTAGCGAGGCAATCTTTAGAAAGATTTGTAAAGACTCGAGAAACAATAAATGTTCCTGATGGAATTCCTAGCGAATTGCTTAACAATAAAGCTGGTGTATTTGTAACTATTAAGAAAAATAATAGACTTCGAGGCTGTATCGGAACAATATCACCAATGGAATCATCAATAGCCAAGGAAATAATTAAAAACGCAATAAGTTCTGCAGCATCTGATTTCCGCTTTTCACCTGTCACAGAGGAGGAGTTACCATACTTGGAATATAGCGTAGATGTTCTAAATAAGCCTGAACCAATTACAGGGAAGGAACAACTTGACGTGAAACGTTACGGTGTGATAGTGTCAAACGGACGTAAGAGAGGATTGCTTTTACCGAACTTAGAAAACGTTACAACTGTGGATGAGCAAATAAGTATAGCCTTAGAAAAGGCTGGAATAAACCCACAGTCAACATATACAATGGAGCGCTTTGAGGTGGTTAGACATAAATGAAAGAAGCATTATTCTATAAAAAGCTTGACGGTAAAGAAGGAAAAGTTCGTTGTCAGCTTTGCCCACATATGTGTTTTATTCCAGAAGGTGGGCTAGGCCATTGCCAAGCAAGGCTAAACTTAAGAGGTAGATTGTACGGGGAAAGCTATGGCGAAATTACCTCTATATTTTTAGACCCAATTGAGAAAAAACCATTGAAGAGATTCTTTCCAGGAGAAAAAATATTATCCGTAGGAAGCTATGGATGCAATTTTAGATGCGGATTTTGCCAGAACCATAACATTTCAATGGCAAACAAAAAAACACATAAGACTAGTTACATTTCACCAGCAGATTTAGTAAAAAAAGCAATAGAACTAGTTCCAAAAGGGAATCTCGGTTTGGCATTTACATATAATGAACCAACCGTTAGCTATGAATACGTTTTGGACTGTGCGATGATTGCAAAGGAAAATAATTTAAAAACTGTTCTAGTAACAAATGGGTTCATCTGTGAAAAACCACTTCTCGAGCTTTTACCTTTTATTGATGCTATGAATATCGACCTAAAGAGTTTCTCACCTATGTTTTATAGGAAAATTGGGGGCAATATTGACGCTGTCAAAAGGACGATTGAAATATCAGTAGAAAATTGTCATGTAGAGATAACTACATTAATTATTCCAGATGAAAACGACAGTGAAGAAGAGATGCATGCTCTTTCTTCTTGGATTGCACACAACAATGATAATACTCCTCTCCACGTTTCTCGTTTTTTCCCGAGCTATAGAATGACAGATAAACTTGCAACTACTGAAAAGAAAGTTATAGATCTTAGCAATATAGCAAGAAAATATCTCAAATATGTCTATGAAGGAAATATTGTTGAATCACAACTTTAAAGCATTGACGGGGCACTTATTTACGCATTCGATGCAAAGAATACATTCAGTACCATTTTCTCTTGATCTTTTATTATCTAACATATCTACATTCATTGGACAAACTTTTCTGCAAGCACCACAATCTATGCACTTTTCTTTATCAACTTTAATCCTAGTTAATGAAAAATAACTGAAAGGTTTTAAAAATACTGTGATCGGGCAGAAATATTTGCAGAACGCCCTATTGTCTTGGAACTTATAAGCAAGTATTACCCCTAATGCATAATAAATAACGTTGCCAATAATAAAACTCCAATACATTATTGCTGAGAGTTGTTCAACTTTAAAAATAAATAGTGCTCCAACAAATGAAAATGAAAGAATAAACACAATATACCTTATGTATTCATATCTCTTTACTCTCTGTGCTTTAGGAACCTTATAGGGGAGAAGATCCAAGACAGCTGCAGTCCAACAAGCATAACCACACCAGCCTCTTCCAAAGATAAAAGGACCCACAATCTTTGCTACAGCATAATGAATTACTGCTGCTTGAAACACACCTAAAAATAGGAAGTAAAAGAAACCTTCCAACTGCATATTTTCTCCTGCAATAATGCCGAGTAAGACAAACATATATAGCCCGACTCCAATCTCAGCAATATTTCTAGCATAGGGCTTTTTATTAGACATTAGGTAAATCCCAAGAGATACAAAACCTCCAATATACCCGAAATTAAACACAAAAAATACGCTTCCCTGAGTAAACCAAAGAACTAATCCAATTAACAAGAAAAGCCCAAACGTACCTAAAGCCAATAATTTAGATTTCATATAACTAGCCTCCTTCAATTTTGAATTCTTGAATATGCTCAATTATAATTAAAAAGATAAAGAATATCAAGGGACGCAATATAGAAAAAATCAAGTTAGTATGGTAAAATGTGTTGTAAGAAAATATTACTATTATTAATTTCTTATATAAATAGCCATAATTTAAGCGATGAATAGAATCGAGGTAAACAAAATGAAAAGTAGAGTTGCGGTAGTTAAATGTGATGATTATGATTTAGAGAAAGTTTATGCGGCTCTGAAAAAAGGTATTGAGCTTTTGGGTGGACTTGAATCTTTTGTTCCAAACAAAGCCGATAAAATCCTTATGAAACCTAATTTGCTGAATAAAGCAAAACCAGAGCAGGCTGTTACGACGCATCCATCTGTTTTCGACGGCGCTATTAGATTGTTTAAGGAAGCAGGATATAGTAATTTATTCTATGGAGATTCACCAGGGAACCCAATGAACCCAGAAAAGATAGCAGAGGCATGCGGTATTAAGCAAATCGGTGATAAGTATGGGCTTAAATTTGGGGATTTTAATAATGGTAAAACTGTTAATTATCCAGAAGGCAAATTTGTAAAGCAATTTGAAATAAGCAATGCAGCAATCGAAGCTGATTCAATAGTAAACGTATGTAAAATGAAGACTCACCAATTGGAAAGAATAACAGGAGGAGTTAAGAATACATTAGGATGTGTATATGGTCTCAACAAAGGAACCTCGCATGCTAGATTTCCTGATTCGGATTCCTTCGGTAAAATGCTAGTTGATTTAAATGGATTATTAAAGCCAAAACTTCACATAATGGATGGAATTGAGGCGATGGAAGGAAACGGACCTTTCTCAGGAACCCCAGTTTTAATGAGAATGCTTTTGATATCGAGTGACCCTGTAGCATTAGATTCAGTGTTTGCAAGGTTGATAAACCTTGACCCAATTCTTGTGCCAACAATAAAGTATGGAGCCGAGTTTGGCCTTGGAAAATATAAAGATGAAGACATTGAAATTTTGGGCGAAAACATTGACCTTTACAAGTTAGAAAATTTTGATGTTTCAAGAGACGAAGCAAAGGATCGAAAGTGGAAAAATATGAGTTTCGTTAGAAAACTGGTCTTAAAGAAGCCAGTAATTATGGATGAACATTGCGTGAGATGTGGAATATGTGTAGATGCATGCCCGGTAGAAAAAGCACTAATGTTTACTGGTGACAAGCATTTGGACCCACCTAAATACGACTATGACAAATGCATAAGATGCTATTGTTGTCAGGAAATGTGTCCAGAGAAAGCAATAATAGTTAAGACCCCAATTTTGGGAAAAATGTTTATCTATAAAAAATAAAAATATAAATTGATTTGATATATAAAAATGCTATGTAAAGCGAGGATTGAAAATGAAAAAATATGATGTGATTATAGTTGGGGCTGGGGCAGCTGGAGTGTTCATGTCCTACGAGATGACAAAAACTGATAACAGCGCATCGGTGTTAATGATAGATAAAGGCGGAGATCTTCAAAAGAGAGCCTGCCCAATTAACGCTGGCAGAGTGGATAATTGTGTTAAGTGCAATCCTTGCCATATAATGAATGGATATGGGGGAGCAGGAACTCTTTCAGATGGAAAATATAATATTACTACTAAATTCGGTGGTGAGCTTCATAAATATGTCGGTGAAAAAGAAGCTCTAGCTATGATGGAATATGTAGATGAGATTCTTTGCCAGATGGGTGGGGCAGATGCAAAGCTTTATTCAACTGCGCAATCAGACCTTAAGACAATTGCGCTTAGGAGTAATCTTCATTTGCTTGATGCGAAGGTTAGACATTTAGGGACTGATAGAAATTTTAAAATATTGGAAAAAATATTTGATTACACAAAAAATAGAATTGATACAAAGTTTGAAACTGAAGTAATGGACGTTACAGTTATTGATAATGAACCTGATTACAAGTTTGTTATCACAACTGATACAGGTGAAAAATTCCAATGTAAGGATTTAGTTTTGGCCACTGGCAGATCAGGTTCAAGTTGGATTTCGAGAGTCTGCGAGAAGTACAACATTGAATTGGAAAGCAACAGAGTAGATATTGGAGTAAGGGTTGAACTTCCAGCGGAAGTCTTCAAACATATAACAGATGATGTCTATGAAAGCAAGATTGTTTACAAGACAGATAAATATAATGACATGGTGAGAACGTTTTGCATGAACCCTTATGGCGAAGTAGTTTCAGAAAATACTAATGGGATAGTAACTGTAAATGGACATAGCTATTCGGATCCGAAACTTAGAACAGAAAATACTAACTTTGCGCTTTTGGTTTCAAATAAGTTTACAGTTCCGTTTAAGAACAGCAATGAATACGGAGAATCAATTGCAAAATTGAGCAACATGCTTGGTGGCGGAGTATTGCTTCAAAGATTTGGAGATTTAGTAAAAGGAAGAAGAAGCAGTGAGAGAAGAATGGAAAAATGTTTCACTAGGCCAACTTTGCAAGCGACTCCAGGAGATTTAAGCCTGGTTATTCCTAAAAGGCAATTAGATAATATCATTGAAATGATTTATGCTTTAGACAAAATAGCACCTGGGACAGCTAACGAAGATACACTCCTTTATGGCGTGGAAGTAAAGTTTTATAATTCAAAAGTTCTTGTAGATAAAAACCTCGAAACGAAGATTAAAGGCCTATATGCATTGGGCGATGGATCAGGAGTAACACACTCGCTTTCTCAAGCTTCAGCTAGTGGAATATTTGTAGCAAGACGTTTGATAGAAAAATATAAAAAATAAAAATAGCTCAAAAACACTAAAAAATTGCATGTAACGGAACATCCGAAATAAGGTTAACATTAAATGGTAATTAGAATATTAAAGTTCGTATATATACGAACTTTAATATTTTTTATTGAAAATATATATACATTTTCTCCCTATACCGCTTTACTAATTTTAATATAAAATCTATAATAACTATTATAAATTGATTATAAAAAACGATTAACTAAAACCCATCGAGGAGCTAATGGAACTACTAAAACAGCGAATACAGAAGGATGGAAGAGGAATAGGAAAAGAGATACTGAAAGTAGACTCTTTTTTAAATCATCAGTTAGATGTTGAGTTATTAAATGAAATCGGTAAAGAGTTTTATAATAGATTTGAGGATGATAATATTAACAAAATTCTTACAATAGAGGCTTCGGGGATTGCTATCGCTGTTATAACGGCACAATATTTAAAGGTTCCAGTAGTCTTTGCTAAAAAGAAAGAACCTTCAACAATGGACGAAGGTTCATATATTTCTCAGATACATTCATTTACAAAAAAGATTGATTATTCAGCAGTCGTTTCGAAGAAATTTCTTGATGAAAATGACAGAGTCTTAATAATTGATGATTTTCTGGCTAGAGGTGGCGCATTAAAGGGCTTGTGTGAAATAATTGATCAAGCAAACGCTAAAATAGCAGGTATAGGAATTGTTATTGAGAAGGCCTTCCAAGGTGGAGGCGAAGAAATAAGAGCAAAAGGAATTAAACTTGAATCATTAGCGGTTATTAAATCCATTGAGGATAATAATATAATTTTTTATTAATTTAATAGTTAATTCTGAGGAGGAAAAGAAATGAAAAAAATTATCGCGTTAGTTCTTATTCTAATTCTAGCTTTAGGCATGTTCACTGCATGTGCACCTGCTGAAGAAGCAACACCTACAGAAAATCCATTGATCGTTGGTTTCTTATATGTTGGACCAATTGGTGATGGCGGATTTACGTATGCTCATGACCAAGGAAGAATTTATTTGGAAGAACAATTTGCAGGAGCTGTAAAAACAATTTATCAAGAAAGTATTCCAGAAACAGTTCAAGATGTTTCAACTGCAGCTAAAAATATGATAGATCAAGGCGCAAAAGTAATATTCACAACAAGCTTTGGATTCATGGACCCTACAGAAGCATTAGCAACTGAATATCCCGATGTTATATTCATGCATTTCTCTGGATATAAAATGAATGATGCAAACTTCGGAAACTACTTCGGAGCTATGGAAGAATCTAGATACCTTTCTGGTATCGTTGCTGGAATGAAAACTGAAAGCAATAAAATCGGATATGTAGCAGCTTTCCCTTACACAGAATTACTAATAGGAATCAATGCATTTACACTTGGAGCACAATCTGTTAATCCAGATGCAACTGTAAGCGTAGTTTGGACAAACTCATGGTTTGACCCAGCTAAAGAAAAAGAAGCAGCAATTGCTTTACTTGATCAAGGTTGTGACGTTATAGCTCAACATTGTGATACTACTGGCCCTCAAATCGCTGCTGAAGAAAGAGGCGCGTTCGCAATTGGATACAATTCTGATTCTAGCGCTGCTGCTCCAAAAGCATTCATGACAGCTCCTGTTTGGAACCACGGTATTTACTATGTGGCACAAATTCAAAAAGTTATTGATGGAACATGGACACCTGAATCATATTATGGAACAATGGCGGATGGTTATATTGGACTACTTCCATTAACTGATGTTGCACCAGCTGGAGCAAAAGAAAAAGTTGATGAAGTTCAAGCTAAAATATTAGCTGGAGAATTCCCAATATTCACTGGCCCTATATATGACCAAAACGGAGCAGAAGTTGTAGCCGCTGGGAAATCTCTAACAAGAGAAGAAATCTGGACTATGAGCTACCTTGTTAAAGGCGTTCAAGGTTCTTTAAAATAAGAAATATTAATTAAAGAATTAGACAATTAAAGACAAATATTAATCCGGAGGTTTGCCATGTCAAATATTGCTGCCATTGAAATGAAAAATATATCAAAATCCTTTGGCGCGATCAAGGCAAATGAGAACGTTAATCTTACCGTTGTTCCAGGGGAAGTACATGCTCTCCTAGGAGAAAACGGTGCAGGAAAAAGCACATTGATGAACATGCTGTCAGGGATATATAACCCTGACAGCGGTTCTATTTTTATTGATGGGGTAAAAGTTCACTTTTCATCCCCAAAGGAGCCTATCAAACTTGGTATAGGCATGATACACCAGCATTTTAAACTCATTGACCTACTTACCGCTAAGGAAAATATAATACTAGGACAAGATGGTAGTTTTTTTATAAAAGGAAAAGAACTCTCGAAGGAGATTAGAAATATATCAGACAAATATGGTTTAGACATCAATCCCGACAAGAAAGTATACGAGATGTCGGTAGGTGAAAAGCAAACATTAGAAATAATAAAGGTTCTCTATAGAGGGGCGAGGATATTGATATTGGACGAGCCCACTGCAGTACTTACACCTCAGGAAATTAAGAGGCTTTTCAAAATCATCAGAAGCATGAGAGACCAAGGCTGTGCAATAGTAATAATCACTCATAAATTAAATGAAGTTATGGAAATAAGTGATCGCATTACCGTGCTAAGAAAAGGCACATCGATTGCTACAGTAGAAACTGCAAAGACAGATATTACGAGCTTAATCGAAATGATGGTAGGCAAAAGCGTAGACTTAGCCATTGCTAGGGAAGAAATAAAAGATAAGAAAATAATGCTGTCATTGGATGGATTACATGTATATAACAGTGAGAAAAGACACTCGTTGCAAGATGTCTCATTTGAACTATTTGGCGGCGAAATTCTGGGAGTAGCTGGAGTGGCAGGTAGTGGGCAGAAGGAACTCTGCGAAACAATTGCGGGTTTGATTTCTGTTGACAAGGGAAGAATTTTCTTCGAAGGAGATAATATTGTTGGGAAAACTCCAAGAGATATTATCAGGCTAGGAATTAGAATGGGATTTATCCCTGAAGATCGTCTTGGTATGGGCTTAGTAGGCTCAATGGATATAGTTCATAACTTGATACTCAAGGATTATCAAAATCAACCTGGAATATTCTTAAAGAGAAAACATATTATTGAAAAAGCTAATAAAATAGTGGCAAGGCTGGATATTTCTACGCCAGGAATTCATTGCCCAGTTAGAAAACTTTCCGGTGGTAATATCCAAAAGGTATTGCTTGGAAGAGAAATAGATTCAGACCCAAAAGTTCTAATTACTGCATATCCAGTCAGAGGATTGGATATTGGGGCATCATATAAAATATATGAATTGCTCAATGAACAAAAAAGAAAAGGTGTAGGGATTCTTTTCATTGGAGAGGATTTAGATGTGCTACTGGAGCTTTGCGACAGAATTGTTGTCCTATGTGATGGTAATATAACTGGGATTGTTGATGCATCAAAAGCTAGCAAGGAAGAAATCGGATTGCTGATGGCAGGCGGAATTCTCGATGGGGAGGCAGTTAATGTTTAAAGTAACTAAAAGAGAAGATGTCAGTAAAAAAAAGGGAATTGCAATTAGATTTGTTGCAATTATACTTTCATTGGTATTCTCTGGTGTATTCATCCTAGCAACGGGTTTTAACCCATTTGAAGTATATGCCCAAATGGTCATGGGGGCACTTGGCACTGATCTTAGAATTAAAGAAACAATAATAAAAGCTATTCCATTAATAATAACATCACTTGGAATTTTGGTTGCTTTCAAAATGAAATTCTGGAACATAGGTGGGGAAGGGCAAATAATAATGGGGGCTTTTGCTGCAACCTATGTTGGATTAAATTTCTCGGATGATTTTTCTAGGCCAATTGTCTTAGTATTAATGGCATTGGCATCAATGATAGGGGGAGGCATTTGGGCTTTTATACCTGCTTTTTTCAAGGTAAAATTCGGAACAAACGAAACAATATTTACTTTAATGATGAACTACATAGCAATTAAATGGGTTACATATTTACAGTACGGGCCATGGAAGGATCCATCGGCCAAAGGATTCCCGAAAGTCGCTAATTTTGATATAAACGCTATATTGCCAAGCATAGCAGGTATACATATAGGCTTTGTTATAGCAATTATCTTAACTATATTAATTTATATTTTTATGAATTATACCAAAAAAGGATATGAAATAGCGGTTGTTGGTGAGAGTGTTGAAACTGCAAAATATGCAGGCATGAACATAAAGTGGATAGTTATTGTAGCTATGCTAATTTCAGGTGGATTATGCGGTCTTACAGGCATGATACAAGCTTCAGCAATCGAGAAGACTTTAACGGTTTCGCTCTCAGCAGGTTATGGATATACAGCAATTATTACAACATGGCTATCTGGGTTGAGCGCACCATTAGTTTTCGTAGTTTCCTTAGCGTTTGCTGTCTTGCTTCAAGGAGGAACGTATATACAAATAGCCTTACAAGTTCCATCATCAGTAGCAGAAATGATTCAAGGAATGATATTGTTCTTTGTACTTGGTAGTGAGTTTTTTATAAAGTATAAAATTTCTTTAGATAGAACAAACCAAAAGAGCAAAAATGTTAAAATCACAAATTCAGATAAACTGGAGGTAAAATAAATGTTGGTATCATTTTTATTTGCAGCTGTCATCGCTGGGACACCACTCTTATTTGCAACTCTAGGAGAATTAATTACTGAAAAGGCTGGAAATCTTAACCTGGGGGTTGAAGGAATGATGCTCATGGGCGCTGTTATGGGTTTTTCAGTTGGCCTTTGGACAGGCAATCCTATTTTAGCTATATTGGGTGCTATTCTAGCTGGGGCATTTGGAGCCCTAATATATGCAGTCTTATGTGTATCGCTTAGAGCGAATCAAGTTGTTACAGGACTTTCGCTAACTATATTCGGAGCAGGTTTTGCAAGTTTCTTTGGGAAGAATCTTGTTGGCAAAGTAACTCCAGAATCAATCAAAATATTCTTTCACCCGGTAGATATACCAATATTGTCAAAGATACCTTTCATTGGAGAAATATTATTTAAACACGATGTTTTTATTTATTTTGGATACTTAGCTATTATTATTGCTTCAATATACCTATATAAAACTAGACGTGGCATGAATCTAAGGGCAGTTTCAGAAAATGCAGGAGCAGCGGATGCCTCTGGCATAAATGTTAATCTATATAAATATGTACACATTGTAATCGGCGGCGCACTCTGTGGTCTTGGCGGGGCATATCTCTCGCTTGTAACTATACCAGTTTGGCAAGATGGCGTAACCGGTGGTAGAGGCTGGATTGCAGTAGCACTAGTTATATTTGCATCTTGGAACCCAACCAAAGCAATGCTTGGAGCATTCCTATTTGGGGGATTAGATATACTAGGGTTTAGACTTCAAAGCCAAGGAATTCCAGTATCACAATATTTAATTGATATGCTTCCATACATTGCAACAGTTGTTGTGCTTATACTTAGTACTAAAAACAATAGAAGAGAAGACAGACCTCCTGGCGACCTAGGAGTACCATACTATAGAGAAGAAAGATAATTACTAAGTCTCCTCGACAAAGCAAAAGATGAAATTGCCATAGACAATTTCATCTTTTGCTTTATTTATCTTGCCAAGAGTAAGCATATATAATAACATAATAAAAGTGTATTTGAGAGCAAATTAGTTAAGATTATATAGAATTTATAAAGATAGAGGATAGATGCAAAGATGAGAATTATTGAAAATAAAAATCGGATAAAAGGCATAGGATTTGTTTTAATAGCCAGTCTAGGCTATGGGCTAATGCCTTCAATATCTCAACTAGCCTTTGCAAATGGTGTTAACTTTGATACCATGCTTGCCAATAGATATATTATCGCTTTGTCTGTTACATGGGCATATATTTTCTTCAAAAGAATAAACCCAAAAATCAGCAAAAACCAATTTATATTTCTTATGGGAATAGGAGTTATTTATGTTGCGATCGCATTATTTATTAACTTAAGCTATCTGTATCTACCAGGTGCAATTGCATCTATACTGGTTTTTCTTTACGTGAGTTTAGTAGTGATTTTTGAAATAATTATAGGGCGAGAAAAGCCAAATCCTACAAAAATAATTTGTGTTGCAATTTCTCTTATTGGTCTTAGCTTAGTTGTCTGGAGCCCAACAGGAGGACAAAGTCTAAGTCTAATTGGTATATTTTTCGCTCTTTGTGGTGGAGTTTGTTATGCAATTTATGCAACTATACTGGGAGGCACGAAAGCAGTTGGAATAGACTCTACGGTTTTAGTAGGTTATGTTCTAATAATACCTTCGATTTTTTATCCGATAAGATGTATAGCTCTAGGACAACCGCTAATATCAGAATCGATACTGCAGTTTGGATTCATCGTTCTAATTGCTGTCCTATGCACATTCCTAGCTACATTATGGTTTTGTATTGCAGTAAAGATAAATGGATCAAGCACCACAGCCATTATTAACACAATGGAACCTGTGATAGCATATTTCGCTGGCATGGTTATTATGGGAGATGTAGTTGGGTTTAACGCTATTATTGGTGGTATTTTAATAATAACAGCGATACTCATACTGAATATCGCTGAAGGTTCAAAGGAAAGAATAAGTTTAGACAGATAACAAAGATTTATGGCCTAGCGCAATCGGTTGAAGTTCCCTTCAATATGTCCAAGCCATGGACTATCGATGGCAAGATATACTCTAAGGTTTCAAAAATTGCCTTTGGACTTCCTGGAAGGTTGATAATCAAAGTCTCTCCTCGAATACCTGCTTCCGCCCTTGAGAGCATAGCACGATCTGTAATAGCAAAGCTCTTTAATCTAATAGCTTCAGAAATCCCTGGAGTGCGCTTATCAATTACATTCAATGTTGCTTCAGGAGTTACATCTCTTTTAGAAAATCCAGTGCCGCCTGTTGTGAATATCAAGTCGATATTTTCTTTATCAGCCATATTGATCATTTCATTTGAAATTATTTCCTGTTCATCAGGAACCATAGTGTATCTTTCAACAACAAAAGCAGGGTTTCTTAAGATTATTTGTTCAATTGCTGGCCCGCTTAAGTCCTCGCGATTACCCGCGAAGCCTTTGTCACTTGCTGTTATTATTCCTACTTTATACATAAATCCTCCTAGTTAAATTCGAAAATATCAAATTCACAATTTAATAGATTAATTGTTAATAGTTTGTTTCTCAATATATCGCCCTTATTAAAAAGTAATTTAATAACTTCACTCACCTCAATCGAAGCTGCTAGTGCGGGCGTGAATGAGGGATTTCCTATTTCTACTTCAATACCCTTTTCAACACCTTCGGGATATATTTTACTTAATAAATCATCTCCAGGTATTATAGTTGCGATCTGAGCATACCAGCCTGCAATCGCTCCGTGGACCATAGGTATATCGAGCTTCTTACAATGAGCCTCAAGCATTCTTCTTGTTTTCATATTATCTAAGGCGTCGACTACAACATTATGGCCTTTTAATAATTGATCACAATTATCTTCGTTTAAGAAGCTATTAATTTGGTTTATCTTAACATCAGAATTAACAATTTGGGCTCTATCTATAGCAGCTAATGACTTGCTTTTGCCAATAGAATTTTCATCTGAAAGTAATTGTCTATTTAAATTTGAGTATTCGAAAACATCCCCATCAATAGCTGTGATTTCTCCGATCCCTAATCTCAATAAAAATTCTATTACATAGCCTCCAATGCCACCGCATCCAACTACGCAAACTTTAAAATTTCTAAGCATTTCATTTTCTTCATTAGATAAAAGATTCATATTTTTTAAATATCGGTCTTTTGCTTCAAACAATAGTAACATCTCCTTAAAAATTCAGCTTTTGATTAAAAATACTAAAATATTTATACTATTTTGTTTATTTTATATTATAATCAATATGATTACAATAAATTACATCTAAATTGGAGGTTTGCAATTGAGACATTTATTAAATTTGTTAATAATTATACTTACAATTAATATTGCACTAATTGCAATTTTTACAGGGACAAATCTTATTACCAGATATCCAGACTTATATTCATTCGAATTCACCAATACAGAAATTTTTAATGAGATCGACCTTGTTTACGATGAGGATGAATTGGCAAATATTTTTTCTAACTATTTATTCGGAGAAATAAGTGATTTTCAGATCGTTGCTGAATATCAAGGACGAGAAGTTGAAGTCTTTTCTAATCAAGAACAAATAGGCATGCAAAATTTAAAGACGTTGTTAAATTATATATTTATAATATCAATAATAATCCTGCCAATTTCAATACTTATTGTATTATTTATGATTCGGAAAGGATGGAAGGTCTTAGTTAGAAGAGCTTACAATTACTCGTTAGGACTATTCGGAATATTTTGGGTGGCGATTTGGATATCATATTTTGCTGGTTGGTTCTCAAAACTGACAAATTATTATATTATCACCGGGATAAATGATAGCGAAACTGTACTGGGATTGCTAATAAATACTGGCTTTCAAAGAGACTGGCTATTATTCACAATGATTGCTTCAAGTGTTTTCATGTTAATCATGAGAATGATAATATGGAAATACACAAAAGAACGTAGGATGTTTGTTTAGAGGAGTTTAACGATATGATTGCTTTGTATTTAGCTACAGGTTTTGAGGAACTAGAAGCTATAACTATTTATACAGTTCTAAAAAGAGGCGGAATAGATATAAAGCTCGTTTCAATAACTGATGTATTAGAAGTTGCAGGAGCTAGAGGAGCAACTCTGACAGCCCATCGGAATATTAACAATGTAAATTATGATGAGTGTGAAATGATTATTCTGCCAGGTGGCGGATTAGGTGCTAACAATCTTTTGGAAAATAAAACCGTACAAGAAAAATTGAAGGACTTTAATAGAAAAGGCAAATGGATTGCGGCAATATGCGCGGCGCCATATGTTCTCGGAGAGCTTAACATTCTAGATGGAAAACAAGCAACATCATATCCTGGTTTTGAGAGTCATCTAAATGGAGCAATTCTTTCTGAAGACAATGTTGTAATTTCTGAAAATGTAATGACTTCAAGGGGCCCAGGCACAGCTTTAGAATTCTCGTTTGCAATTCTCGCATTATTTAAAGGGCAAGGAGAAACAGATAAAATCAAGGAGCAAATGCTTTTAAAATAGGCAATTGATTAAGGCTAGGTTGAAATGGAAAGATGGAAAATAAATTTATACACTCTATGGGTTGCCCAAGTCATTGCGTTGATGAGCTTTGGATTTGGGATACCATTTATACCTTTTTATATCCAAGAGCTTGGGATTACTGACCAGAGCTCTTTAATTTTTTATACAGGTCTGGCATCTACTATTCCTGCTGCTACAATGGTTATTTCAGCTCCAATATGGGGTATACTAGCGGATAGATTTGGTAGAAAGCTAATGCTTCAAAGAGCAATGCTGACAGCGGTTTTTATCATCGGGGGAATGGGATTTGTGACATCGGTACCTCAGCTACTTGTTCTAAGGGCATTACAAGGTATATTCACTGGAACGATTACAGCGTCAATGGCATTTGTTTCTGCAAATACAGATGATAAAAAAATGTCTTTTGCACTTGGCTTTATGACATCTTCCAATTTCATCGGTTACACAATAGGCCCGGTCCTTGGCGGTCTACTTGCTGAGCAGGTGGGGTATAGACCTTGCTTTATTATCGGTGGGCTTCTGATGGTGTTAGGTTTCGCTCTCGTTTCTTTTCTCGTAAAAGAAGATAAAACGACTTTTGGTAAAATTGCAAAGCTAGCAAATAATAAAGAAGATATTAAAAAACTTCATCAAGTTGAAACTATTGATGAAGATACAATGATGACAACTGGGTCAAGAATAAAATCAATTAATGACAAAACTTCAGCAATCAATAAAACAAAAATCATTATTATGATATTGATAATTTTATTTATAAATAGAACGGCAAGAGTAATTTTTAGCCCATTTATTCCTTTGTTCGTTCAAGAAAATATTAATACAGCTGTTGGCGCAGCTACGTATACTGGCCTAATTAATGGAGCCATAGGGGTTGCTGGAGCTATTGCAGCAATAACATTAGCAAGGTTAGGCGATAAATATGATAAAAACAAAGTTGTACTAATTCTTAGTATAATCTCTCTACCATTGACAATATTGCTTTCACTAAATATCTCACTTATTACATTTGCAATATTCTTTGCATTGTTTTCGTTCGTTGCGGGGGGAATTGAACCAATCCTTACTTCATCTGCCTCGGAGCACACTAATACAAAAAATAGGGGCAGGCTATTTGGTTTCTTAGGGGCCGTAGGTAATGGGGCTTTTATGATATCACCAATAATTGGAACATATATTTCAATTAAATTCAGCATAAGTGCTATACTATTCTTGATTCCCATTCTTGTTGTTTTGCAAATTATTGTAATATATAACGAATCTCGAGCGGATAAGGAGCGAAAAGATGATTGATCTTCATATGCACTCATATTATTCGGATGGAACTAATTCCCCTGGAGAATTAGTGAGAATGGCGAAAGAAAAAAATATATCTACGATTTCTGTCACGGATCATGATGGGATTGATGGAGTTGCTGAAGCCGTTCAAGAAGGTAAGATTCTTGGCGTAAATGTAGTTCCTGGGATAGAAATTAGTGTTACTAGTGATATTAAGGGGATACATATCTTAGGCTATGGTATTGATATATATAATCCAGAATTTAAACTTTTTATAAAACTTTTAAAACAGTATAGAAGAGAAAGAAATGCAAGATTCATGGCAGAGTTTGAACGTTTGGAAATACTGATTTCTGAAACTGATTTGAGTAGCGAGAATTCGAAGGAATATTGGGGGAAACCTCATTTCGCACAAATTCTTAAGAAGAGAGGGCTAATTGAAAACGCAAAAGAAGCTTTTTCGAGCGAGAAATATTTTAGATCAGATAATTTTAGAA
>CAYRVM010000007.1:0-6987 GCA_964427575.1 uncultured Oscillospiraceae bacterium
CCTAGCCTTGCTAAAGGCAAGATAGTAATATGTGATAGATTTGTTGATTCAAGTATTGTATATCAAGGATATGGAAGGAAACTAGGTACAGTTGTCAAGGAGATCAACGATATCGCTATTAGAGGTTGCATGCCTGATGCAACATTTTTAATAAAAGTAGACCCTAAGACCGGTAAAGATAGGCGCGATATTTCAGAAATGGATAGGCTTGACCTAGAAGAATTGAACTACCATAGCTTAGTTTACGATGCTTACGAAAACCTAGAAAAGGAAAACGCCAATAGAATTTTTTCTTTCGATGGCAACGACTCGATTCAGAATATAAGTGAAAAACTAATTAAAAAGACAAATGAAATTTTAATTGAGAGAAAACTAATATGAGCACTAATTCTCGGAATATAAATCGTCTTGCAGAGAGCATTATTAATTCTAAACTCTCACATGCCTATATATTTGAAGGCCAAAACAGAGAGGAAACTAACCAAATAGCAATTGAGTTTGCAATGGGAATATTCTGTGAAAAACAGTCTGGAATACCTTGCGGAATATGTGAAACTTGTATGAAGTTCAAACATGAGAACTTAGAAGATTTTATACTTGTTAAAAGTAGTGGAAGTAGCGTTAAGGATGAAGATATAATATATCTGCAGAGAAGACTTAGGAATAAGCCGTTTTCTGCAATAAGAAATGTAGCAATAATTGAAGATTCAGATGCCATGACAATTAGGGCGCAGAACAGACTCTTAAAGACTTTGGAAGAACCAAATGGGAATAATATTATAATATTAATTGCAAATAACAAGGGTAACCTGATTTCGACAATTCAGTCGAGATGTGTAAATATAAAAGTAAATGATAATTATGAAATCAATATCAACGACCAGATAGTCTTGGAATATGATTTGATAAAGATAGCACAGATAATTGCAACCAAGAAATCTCTACATGATTTCAATAAACATATCTCGAACATATCAAAGGATAGAGAGTCCGCTAAAGAGGGATTGGAAATCTTAGAAGCATGGTTTAGGAATATGTTGTTAAATAAAACAAAAGGCTGGTCAAGAGAAAACATTCAGAGAAATACAGAAGATAATTTGTCTGAAATAGAAAAAGATGTAAGCAATAGCAGTTTGGTTAATATTATTGAGAATATAGAAATAGCAAAGACTGACCTAGATGCAAATGTAAACGTAGCATATGCCCTGAAAAGCATGCTACTTAAAATACAGGAGGAAGAAAATGATAAATGTAATAGGAATTAGATTCAAAAAAGCTGGCAAGATATATTATTTTGATCCAGATGCTTTTGAGATAAAACAAGGTGACTTTGTAATTGTAGAAACTTCTAGAGGTATTGAGTTTGGAGAGGTAATTGTGGGTCCTAAACTAGTCCCTGAGAAGGAGATAGTAGCACCGCTTAAGAAAGTTGTGCGAATAGCAACTGAAAAGGATATTGCTACAAATGAAGACAATATAAATCGTAAAGCAAAGGCATTAGAACAATGCCAGGAAAAGGTAAGTAAGCACAATCTTATTATGAAACTGATTGATGTAGAGTATACATTTGACAATAGCAAGGTAATTTTCTATTTTACAGCTGAAGGTAGAGTTGATTTTAGAGATTTAGTAAAAGATTTGGCCGCTGTTTTTAAAATGAGAATTGAGCTAAGGCAAATTGGCGTAAGAGATGAAGCGAAAATGGTGGGAGGAATAGGAACTTGTGGCAAGAGCTTATGTTGTCATTCTTGGCTTCCTGAATTTGAACCTGTTTCAATAAAGATGGCTAAAATCCAAAATCTATCATTAAATCCAACTAAGATTTCTGGAATTTGTGGAAGGTTGATGTGTTGTTTAAAATTTGAAAACGAAATATACCAAGAACTGAGAAGAGGTATGCCAGAGTCAGGTGAAAGAATCAAAACACCACTCGGGGCTGCTATAGTATTTGACACTAATCTTCTTGAAGGAAAGGTTTCAACACGCTTAATTCTAGAAGAAAAAACAGATGATAAAAATCAAAAGTTGAGCGATGATATTCAGATCTTTGAAAAGACTGAGATTACAAGAACAGACGCTAGGGAAAAAGACCCATTAGAGGGCTTAGATAAAGAGTTAACAGAAGAAATCAAGGTGCTTTTAGACTAGTTTAATGAGGAATATTATAGATATTGAACGGAAAGATAAAATTGGTTTTGCGGATTTATTTATTATTCAAAACCCTGACTACTTTTGTTATGGAATTGATGCAGTTATTCTTTCTGATTTTGTTAAAGTTAAATCGGGCGCTAAAATAATTGACTTAGGAACTGGGAATGGAATAATTCCATTGATTCTTAGCCATAAGACTAAAGCTGAAAAGATTATAGGGATCGAGCTGCAAGAAAAAATTTATCAATTAGCAAAAAAAAACATAGACCTTAACGGCTTAAACAATAGAATTGAGATTTTCAATATGGATATTAAATCTGCTCCCGAAGCCTTTGGCTTTAGGAGCTTTTCTGCAGTAGTTGCCAATCCTCCGTACATGGCTATGGATTCAGGGATTAAGAATATTAAAGATGCAAAATCAATTTCAAGGCATGAAACAACTGCAAATCTTTCTGATTTTATGGAAACATCTTCTAAACTACTGGTCGATCAAGGAGATTTATTTATGATACATCGGCCTATGAGATTAGTAGATATTGTTTGTCTGGCTAGGGAGAATAATCTAGAACCCAAGAAGATAAGATTTATTCACCCAAATAAAAACCAAAAGCCTAACATTATGCTTTTACATTGCGTAAAAAATGCTAGGCCTGAGTTGAAGTTTTTAAAACCTCTTTACGTCTATAATTCATCCGGAAATTTTACTCCGGAAATAAGTCAGATTTATGAAAGATAGAAGTATTTATTGTTAATTACTATACTTCCTTCAATTGATTGATACAGTCTCTACATACAATCTTGCCATGAATCGTTGAAACGTTTTTTGCGTTTCCACAAAAAACACATGCAGGTTCATATTTTTTAAGTATTATTGTATCACCATCAACATAAATCTCAAGAGGATCTTTGATATCAATACCAAGATTTCTTCTTAGCTCTATTGGAAGCACTACTCTTCCCAAATTATCAACTTTTCTAACCATACCAGTCGCTTTCAAAAAAAGTCACACCCCTTTCTATAAATTACTTAAATTTTGAAAATAAATTTTGTAATGAACGAAGTGCGTTCACTACTGAAGTCAAGGCTGATATAACATTCTGATTATCTTTAATTGCTTTTGCGAAAACGCCTGCAGAAGATGATAATTCAACAACTGCCTTTTGAATCTCCTTTGAGCTACTTGCAGTAACATCCGTTACCACTTCAACATCAGCAAGAATTTTACTAAGAATCTTTACTGAAGGCAGTAAATTTTTCAATAGTAAAATGCAATAAACTAATAAGATAAATAGGGCACCACCAATAAGAATGAAACCTAAGTCGCCAATAGTGATGCTAATTGCTGTATCCATAACCGTGACCTCCTTGATTAATATAAAAAATAACTCCTCTTCGCTTACGTACATTATTGCTTAAAATTACTTAGAATACAACTAATTTTGACAAATTGAGCAAAATTTATTATAATAACTAGATTGCAAATTTAAGATAAGTAAAATTTATATATTGGAGGATACTGTGACAAAGTATTTAGTAACTAAAAGTGGACCATTAAGAGGAGAAGTAGAAATAAGCGGATCAAAGAACGCGGTTTTACCTATATTAGCAGCCGCAATATTGGCTAGTTCAGAGAGCGAAATTCTAGATGCTCCCGAATTAAGAGATGTTGAAGTAATGTGCCAATTGCTATCTAGTCTAGGAGTTTCCGTCGAAATTGATTATTCACAAAGGCGAATAAGAATATTGGATACAAATATAAAAACTAGTGAGCCACCTTATGAATTAGTTAAAAAAATGAGGGCCTCGTTTCTAGTCATGGGACCATTGCTTGCGAAAACAGGTAAAGCAAGGATTGGATTGCCTGGGGGATGCGCTATTGGAGCAAGACCCATAGACCTTCATTTGAAAGGATTTGCGGCTTTAGGAGCGAAAATTGTAGTTTCAGATGGTTTTGTAGAAGCAAAAGCTGAGAAGCTAATTGGATGCAATATATATCTCGATTTTCCTAGCGTAGGCGCGACGGAAAGCATTATTATGGCCGCCGCACTTGCAGAAGGACATACAGTAATTGAAAATGCAGCTATGGAACCGGAAATTGTTGACTTAGCAAACTTTTTAAATAAAATGGGAGCTAAAATAAAGGGAGCAGGAACTAGTTCGATAAAAATTGACGGTGTGGCAACACTTCATGGGGCAAAGCATGCAGTAATACCTGATAGAGTTGAAACCGGAACATTCATGGTAGCAGCAGCAATAACAAGAGGTGATCTATTAATTAAAAATGTTGTTTCAGATCACGTAAAACCTATAATTGCAAAACTAATTGAATGCGGCGTAGAAATAACCGAAGAAGAAGACGATGTGCTTAGAGTAAGAGCAGATAGGAATGAGCTTATTTGTACAGATATTAAGACTCTACCATATCCAGGCTTTCCAACGGATATGCAATCACAGTTTATGGCATTGCTAACAACAGTTAAGGGAAAAAGTGTAGTTATAGAGACTGTTTTTGAAAATCGCTTCATGCATGTTGAAGAACTAAATAAAATGGGAGCAGATATCAAAATAGAAGGTAGAAGCGCTACGATTAATGGCGAAAGAAAGCTTAAAGGAGCCAAGGTTATGGCTACAGATTTGAGAGCTGGAGCAGCATTAGTGCTTGCCGGCCTCATGACTGAAGGGGAAACTGAAATATCAGAGATATATCATATAGAAAGAGGATATGCCGACTTTGCAGAAAAGCTCACAAAGGTTGGAGCTTCAATTACTAGAGTTTCCGAATTGTAGAAAAATCATTGAAACATTAGCCTACAATTAACTCAGATACTTTGTAAATATCTCCAGCACCCATAGTTATTACAAGATCGTTTTCTTTAGCATTTTCGTTTACAAAATCTGAAATATCTTGAAAATCATCAATATAGAATACTTCTTTATCGGGGTATTCTTCTTTTGTTTTTGAAGCTAATTCCTTAGAGCTTATTTTATATATATTTTTTTCGCGTGCAGCATAAATCTCTGCAAATATTATTACATCAGCGTTCTCAAATGAACTAACAAAATCATCAAATAAAGCTATTGTGCGGGTGTAAGTGTGAGGCTGGAAAATACACCAAAGCTTATTGTGCGGCATATTACGAGCTGCCTTCAATGTTGCGATTATTTCAGTTGGATGGTGAGCATAATCATCAACAACATTTACTTTTTTAGCAGTAGTACCAATAACATCGAACCTTCTCTGCGTACCAGAAAACTCATTAAGAGTCTTAGCTATTTTCTCTGGCGCGATGCCAAGTGTGTGGCAGCAGGCAAACGCAGCAACTGAATTTGAGATATTGTGTTCACCAGGGATTGACAACTGTATAGAACAAAGAAGAATATCATTATGCATAACATCAAATGAAGGCATTCCAAAAGCGTTAAACTCAATGTTTCCTGCATAATAATTGCACTGATCGTCAAAACCGAAGGTAATAACGTTGCAAGATAAAGTTCCAAGAAGCTTGCTAACAAAAGGATTTGATGAATAAGCAATTACATATCCATCTTTTGGAACTAGGTGTGCAAATTCGGTAAAGGACGTAGCGATATGTTCAATATCCTTAAAATAATCCAGATGATCAGAATCAATATTTAATATTATTTCAATCGTTGGGGCGAGCTTTAAAAAGCTGTCCATATATTCGCAAGCTTCGGTTACAAAATATGAGCTTTTCCCAATTTTAACATTCCCGCCAATCTCTTCTAAATGCCCACCAACAAGAATTGTTGGGTCAACGCCTGCTTTTTCTAAAATCAAGGAGACCATTGAAGTTGTAGTGGTCTTACCGTGAGTACCTGAAATCGCTATCCCATTTTTATACTCTTTCATTAAAAGCCCTAATGCTTCTGCCCTAGAAATGGCTGGAATATTATTTTTAGTTGCTTCTACAAGCTCGGGATTATCTAGAGAAACTGCAGATGAATATATTATCAAATCGGAGCCACTAATATTCGACGAACTATGGGTTGAGTATATAACGGCACCTTTTTTGACTAGATTATCGGTAATATCTGAAGTCTTCATATCGGAACCTGAAACAAGGTATCCTCTAGATAAAAAAATCTCAGCTAATGCACTAAGACCAATACCACCAATACCAATACAAAATATGTGTTTAAATTTAGTTAAATCAAGCATAAAGACCTCCAATTAATTGTTTAATGACTGATTATAACATAAAACACGTTGCAGAATAAAGTAATTTGACACAATTTTAAAATACGAATAAAATATGATTATAAATAGATTATAGTTCGTAATTAATGAAAGTCACTTTAAGAAAGAGAGGTAAGCAAATGAAAAGAACGGACAGAGTTTGTGCCTTAGTTAAGATATTGTCGGATAATCCCAATAAAAGCTTCCCATTGGGATATTTCTGCGAATTGTTTGAAGCAGCTAAATCCAGTATAAGTGAAGATATTTCCGTAGCCAAAAAGACAGTTCAGTTGATGGAGCTTGGAGAAATTGAAACAACCTCAGGCGCCAGCGGGGGTGTTAAATTTAAGCCGAGCATATCCAAAAAAGAAATCAAACTACTTCTTGAAAACTTATGTGAGAAATTAAAAGATCCAAACAGGATATTGGCTGGAGGTTTTTTGTATACCTCAGATATCATGTTCGATAGTTCATTTGCAAGAAAAACTGGCGAAATATTTGCCAAAAAATTCATGGACAAGAAAGCTGACTATGTAGTTACTGTAGAGACTAAAGGTATCCCAGTTGCACTAATGACATCGGAGATGCTAAATATCCCGTTAGTCGTAATACGTAGAGAGAGCAAGATTTCTGAAGG
>CAYRVM010000007.1:6997-17831 GCA_964427575.1 uncultured Oscillospiraceae bacterium
AATTGCTAAAAGGGCTATTGCTCAGGGTTCTAAATCTATAATAATAGATGACTTCATGAGAGCAGGAGGAAGCGCAAAAGGAATTGTTGATATGATGAAAGAATTTGATGTCGAAATTGTAGGGACAGGAGTTGTTATTGCGTCTAAAGAGCCTGTCCAAAAAAAAGTTTCTGAATATTTCTCGCTAGTTTACCTTGGCTCTGTTGACGAGGCTAATAAAAAAATTGAGGTAGAGCCAAATGATTCAATAATCTAAAGAGCCGGGATATTCATTCAAATAAGAAAATAAACTTGTAGAAAATAAATCAACAGTGTATAATTACCTAAATAGTGGTTGTACAATGTATACAACAATTGATTAGGCTGGGAAAGGATGGTACCGACAAAATGAATATAACCGATGTAAGAGTCCGAAAAGTTAATGATGAGGGAAAAATGAAAGCTGTCGTATCTGTTACTTTTGATGATGAATTTGTAGTCCACGATATCAAAATTATTGAAGGACAAAATGGCTTGTTTATCGCTATGCCAAGCAGGAAAATGGGCGAAGGAGATTTCAGAGACATCGCACACCCATTAGTATCCGAAACAAGAAACAAGATTAAGGATGCGATTTTCGCTGAATACGAAAAAGTACTCGGAGAAAAAGTAGAAGTAGTAGCAGCTGAGCCAGTTGAAGAAGTTGTAGAATAATCAACTTAAGAAACTGAAAACTAATAAGAAAATTGATTTATCACTTTTTATTTAATGAAAAGTTAATAAGGGAACGGGTAATATTATTATTACTCTTCCCTTTTATTTTATTTTTGGTTTTTTCCCATAAATGCTTTATGTACTCATAATAAAATGCTATAATTAGTTTTCAGAGAACATCAAAATTCCGCAATGATAATTGTAGCCATACTCATAAAAAGGAGCATAACAATGAAAACAAATATAGCCGTAATATTAGCTTCAGTTGGGGGAAGAGAATTAAACTCAAAAAAATCTCTTGGATTACATAAAATCTGCGGAAAATCAATTCTAGAATACAAAATAGATAAATTAAAATCTGAAGAGTATAAAGAGATATTGGTTGCTATTAATTATCAAGACCAAGACCTGATAAGTTTCTGTGAAGAAAGCAAGATAAAAACAACTACCTATGAGGTAGAAGAAACAAAAATTCAGGACTTTATCTTATCTTCGATTAATAACACAATTGATTCTAAAGTTGTCTTCTTTGATCTAACATTTCCAATTTCATCCAACGAAAATTATGAAATCAATAATAGAATTGACCTTGCTAAATGCGAAAAAATTATGCGTAAAAGTATTAATAATTCTCATATGATGGCAGGGGTTACTTTTATTGATTATAAAAGTTCGTATATCGATGTAAGCGTTAAAATTGGAAGAGATTCAATAATTTATCCTGGAGCAACAATAACCGGGGCAACTGTAATTGGCGAAGACTGTATAATTGGTCAAAACAGCAGGATAGAAAACTCAACGATTGGAAACGGAGTGGAAATAATTAGTTCCGTTATTATTCAAAGCAAAGTAGACGATGAAACAAAAATTGGCCCTTTTGCATACCTAAGACCGAATAGCAATATTGGTAAGCATGTTAAAATCGGAGATTTCGTAGAAATCAAAAATTCTACAATCGGGAACAACTCAAAAGTATCTCATCTAGCGTATGTTGGCGATGCAACAATTGGTAAAGAAGTAAATATTGGTTGTGGCGTAGTCTTTGTAAATTATGATGGGAAAAACAAATTTAGATCAACAGTATGCGATGGAGCTTTTATAGGAAGCAATTCCAATGTAGTAGCTCCGGTAGAAATTGCAGAGAAAGCTTACATTGCTGCGGGAACAACAGTATGCAGAGACGTTCCATCTGGGGCTTTATGCCTTGGAAGAGTTAAGGAAAAACATATTGAAGGCTGGGTCGATAGAAAAAAATTATTAAATAAATAGTAGGGGGAAATAATGAATAACGGTATATACAAGGAGTTCAAAATTTTCGCGGGCAATTCAAACCAAGGCCTTGCAGAAGAAATTGCAGCAATAATGGGAAAACCATTAGGTAAATCGACAGTGAGCAAGTTCAGTGATGGTGAAGTTTCTGTAAGCATTTGGGAGACAGTCAGAGGAGTGGATACTTATATAGTTCAATCCACATGCGACCCGGTTAATGATAATTTAATGGAATTGCTTATTATGATAGATGCGATGAAGAGAGCTTCAGCTGGAAGAATAAATGCAGTAATACCATATTATGGGTACGCAAGACAAGATAGAAAAGCTAAAGCAAGAGACCCAATTACTGCGAAACTTGTAGCAAATCTTTTAAGTAAAGCGGGAGCGGATAGAGTAGTGACAATGGACCTACATGCTTCGCAGATCCAAGGATATTTTGATATCCCTGTCGATCATTTACTAGGTATACCAATTTTAGTTAAATATTTTAGAGAAAAACACCTGGATAATCTTGTCGTTGTTTCTCCAGATATAGGAAGTGTTACAAGAGCAAGAAACATGGCGCACCCACTTGATGCACCAATAGCAATTGTAGACAAAAGAAGGCCAAAGGCTAATGTATCAGAAATAATGAATATTATCGGGGATATAGAAGATAAAAATGTAATTTTGGTTGACGATATGATTGATACCGCTGTAACAATAACGAATGTCGCTAATGCTCTAAAAGAATTAGGAGCTAAAGAAGTATATGTATGCGCTACGCATCCAGTACTTTCAGGTCCAGCTATTGAAAGAATAAGAGCATCCGCTATAAAAGAACTTGTATTATTGAATACAGTGCCAATTAAGCATAACAATATAGATGATAAAATAAAAATGCTTTCCGTAGCACCTCTCTTTGCTGAGGCAATGATGAGAATATTTACCAATGAGTCGATAAGCAGACTTTTTGATTAATATTTATCTTGTTTTATTAATGGAGGATGGGAATGTTTCTTATTGTGGGGCTAGGTAATCCTGGTAAAAAATATGAAAAAACAAAGCATAATGTAGGATTTGAAGCGATCGATAAACTATCCGAAATGCATAATATTAAAGTGAATAAAATTAAGCATAGAGGATTGATTGGCGAGGGCAACATCAATGGGAACAAGATTGTTTTATTTAAACCTCAGACATTTATGAATCTCAGTGGAGAAGCAGTAATAAATGCAATGAACTTCTACAAACTTGAGCCAGAGAACTTAATTCTAGTTTATGACGATGTAGATACAGAGATTGGACGAATACGAGTAAAGAAAAAGGGCAGCGCAGGAACTCACAATGGGATGAAATCAATTATTAGCTTAATACAAGAAAATGATTTTCCTAGGGTTAGAATTGGCATAGGTTCCAATGGGAATATTGACTTGGCTGATTATGTCCTGTCAGGATTCAATAAAGAAAATAGAAATAAAATTGAGGCAAGTGTAGAAAGAGCTGCAAAATCTATAACATCGCTCATAACAGATGGCATAGACACAGCAATGAACGAATATAACGTGTGGGAAAACAATGAGGATAAGGACAAATAAAGAAGGCAAAGAACTATTTGAATTAAAAGCAGGTGCAATTAATGTTTCTGGAATATCAGACGCAAGAGTTGCACCTTTTATTGCGGATATAATGGAGCAGGGTAAAAGACAATGCTTGATAATTACTTCCTCTTATCCAAGAGCGAAGAAGCTAGCAATGGACCTTGCTTTTTTTGTTGATAAAAGTATCTATGTAATACCATCTGAAGAAATTATTAACATTTCATTCGAAGCGAAGAGCCATCAATATCTGGAAGATAGAATCAAAGCGCTATCTGCCATATTAGGGGATGAAGAATGCGTAATAATAGCTCCTATCAATGGGGCTAGTAAGGTTTTGCCTCCGAAAGATATTTTCACAAAGGGGATTATGCGACTTAAACAAGGCGATACTCTGGATTTGGAAAATTTGAAGGAAAATTTTGTAAAAGCAGGATATGAAAGAACAAACTTAGTTGAAGCAAAAGGCCAGTTCGCAATAAGGGGTGGAATAATTGATTTTTTCTCGGTTGACGGCGATTATCCATTCAGAGTTGAGCTGTTTGGGAATCAGATTGATTCCATTAGAACATTTGATTCAACATCGCAAAGATCAATTGAGAATATGGAAACTGCACTAATTTTCCCAGCCCAGATTATGGTTAAGGATGATTATAGTTTTGAAAGAGCAGCAAAGTCAATTCAAGACGGGTATAGCGAGTATGGTAAAAAATTAGTTGGAGAAGCAAAAATTCGGCTTGAAACTAGAAAAGATAGACTCATTGAATACATTGAAACTGGAACTAATTTGCAACTATTAGAAAGTTATGTAAATTATTTTTACGATGAGAAGACCTATATTTGGGATTACCTAAACAAATCTTCGGAAATAGTATTTGACGATTTTAATAGGATAATTGAGAGACTAGAATCGATATGGAAAGATACGAGTCTTGGCTTCAAAGACCAGCTAAGCAAAGGTGAGTCAATACCATCAGAGCTAGACTTTGTTTTTACAGAAACTGACCTGATGGAAATAAGAGAAAATCACAAGTGCTATTACCTAACTGCTTTTCCTTTGAGCATTGGTAGCTTTGGCAAAATGGAAGGCGCTTATGACATTGAATCAAAACAAACTACTTCATATAATGGGAAAATGGACCTTTTAAGTGAAGAATTAAAAAAATATGTAAAGAATAATTATGAAATCACAATTGCTTGTTCTAGCGATGAGAGGGTTAGTAATTTAAGAGATTATCTCAGCAGAAACGATTTGGCTGGAAAAGTTGATCTAAAAAGGGGAAACCTATCTCAAGGTATGGAATTCCCTAAGAATAAGTTACTAATAATATCTGATGCTGATATTTTTCAAAATACAAAGCAAAGGAAATCAAGAAGCGAAAGAAGTGAAGGGGTTCCTATTAAAACATTTTCCGAAATTCAAATCGGAGATTTTGTTGTACATGAAAATCATGGGATTGGGAAATTCGTTGGAATAGATCAAATAATGGTTCACGGGAGCAAGAAAGACTATCTTAAGATAAAATACGCCGGCGAAGATATGCTCTATATACCAGTTGAGCAAATGAATTTCATTCAAAGATACATAGGTGGAGATGGAATAACACCAAAAATTAACAAGCTAACCAGCGGTGAATGGGGCAAAACAAAATTAAAAATCAAAGCAGCCATTGAAGATATGGCAAAAGAGCTCCTCGCGCTTTCTGCCGAAAGAAGCCTTGAAAAAGGTCACGCATTCCCCCAAGATACTCCTTGGCAAAGCGAATTTGAAGAGGCCTTTCCATATGAAGAAACGAATGATCAGCTTAGGGCTATAAGAGAAATAAAACGAGATATGGAAAAAGAAGAGCCAATGGATAGGCTGCTCTGCGGAGATGTAGGTTTCGGAAAGACTGAAGTCGCAGCTAGGGCAATTTTCAAATGTCTTGCCGATGGAAAGCAGGCAGCAATGCTCGTTCCAACCACAATTCTTGCAAATCAACATTACTTCACATTAAAGGATAGAATGGAAAATTTCCCGTTCGAAACAGAAATGCTGAGTAGGTTTAGGACAGAAAAACAGCAACAAGAAATAATCAAGAAGATTAAAAATGGAGCAGTCGACTTTGTAGTAGGAACGCATAGACTACTATCTAAAGATTTAGAGTTTAAAGACTTGGGTTTGCTAGTCGTTGATGAAGAACAAAGATTTGGGGTGGTACACAAAGAAGCCATGAAGCAAATGAGAAAGAATGTTGATGTGCTTTCACTTTCGGCAACTCCTATCCCGAGGACACTTCATATGTCATTGTCTGGGATTAGAGATATGAGCATAATTGAAGAGCCCCCAGAAGAAAGATACCCTATCCAGACTTATGTTATTGAGCAAGATGATGAAATAATAAAGGAAGCTATTTTAAGAGAACTAGATAGAGAAGGCCAAGTTTATATTGTTTTTAATCGAGTTAGAGGAATAAAGAGAATAGCAGAGAGGATTCAGGAATTAGTGCCATCAGCCAAGATTGCTATTGGGCATGGACAAATGCACGAAAGAGATCTTGAAGATGTCATGTATGATTTCACACATAACAAATATGATATTTTAATTGCAACCACAATTATTGAATCAGGTTTAGATATTCCCAACGTCAATACAATGATAATCCTGGATGCAGATAAATTCGGCCTTGCACAGCTTTATCAATTGAAGGGAAGAGTAGGAAGATCCAACAAAATGGCATATACCTATCTTGTCCACCAAAGAGAAAAGACAATAACCGAAAACGCCGAAAAGCGGCTAAAGGCAATAAAAGAGTTCACTGAATTCGGATCTGGTTTTAAAATAGCAATGAAGGATTTGGAGATAAGGGGTGCGGGCAATCTTCTCGGGCCTGAACAATCTGGTCACATGGTTATGATTGGTTATGAATTATATTGTAAGTTGCTTGAGGACGCTATAAGTATGTTGAGTGGCGGAGTCGGAAGAGAAGAAAAGGGTGAGACCCAAGTTGAAATGGATATCAATGCCTATATACCAAATGAATACATTAGTGATGAGCTTATAAGACTTCAAATGTATAAACGAATAGCTACATTAAATAATAAAGAAGATTACTACGAAATACTTGATGAAATAACTGATAGATTCTCAGATCCACCTTTGGCTGTTGAGAACCTTGTAAAAGTTTCTTTTGTCAGGGCAATGGGAAGCTTGGCGGGCGTAGAGACAATAAAAGAGGAAAAGGGTAAATTCCATATTGAGTTTTACGAAAAAAATATTCTATCGTTGGAACTTCTTTCTCCAATCATTCAAGAATACGGCCCTGCTGTCTTAATAAATGCTAGAAAAAAACCATATATAAAACTGAATTATGTAAAAAGTTCTAATAAAATTGACGAATTAATTACTTTTATGAGTAAACTTGTATGAGAAGATAAAAAAAATATGATATACTAACCTGACAATAAATATATTTAAGGAGAAAGAATAATGAATAAGAAAATAATAGCAATAATAATGACGTTAAGTCTTGCCCTATTAATCTCTGGATGTAGCGATCCAAAAGAAAAGGTTTTGGTAAAAATAAATGATGCAAATATAACGGCATATGATCTTTCCCAATATGTACCAATATATGGAATGACTATAGGAGTAGATGTTACAGCAATTACAGATAAGGCTAAATTGGCAGAACTTGAGGCAACTGCTCTCGATGACTTAGTAGCAATGGAAGTAATTAAGCAGTATTACTCTGAAAAAGGTCAAAATGTAATCCCAGAAACTAAAGACGCAGACTTGGAAACATTTATGACCCAGGTAAACTCTGATACAGCGACAAAACAATTTCTAAAAGATAATAAAATCACAGATGAATATCTTCAGAACTTCTTCTTAAATCAGTATTATACAACCGCGTTTTTTGCTGATGTAAATTCTGAAATTAAAGATCCAACAGGTGAAGCAAAAAAATACTACGATGCTCATATAGCGGATTATTCAACTGAACAAGTTCTAGCAAGTCATATATTAGTAAAAACTAAGGCCGAAGCCGAAGCGATAATGCAAGAATTAGTTGCAGGAGCAGATTTTGCGGAAATCGCGAAGGCTAAATCTATTGATACAGGATCCGGAGCAAATGGTGGAGACCTAGGATACTTTAAGAAGGATGCTATGGTAGCACCTTTTGCAGAGGCATCCTTTTCAACTGAACCGGGTCAACTTAGTGGAATTGTTGAATCTGAATTTGGATTTCATATTATAAAAGTATTTGACAAAAAAACAGTTGCCACTACTTTTGAAGAAGAGCAACAAAACATACTTTACAAAATCTTTGACACAGCGTATAAAAACAGAATTGAAGAAATTAAAAAGACAATGGACATTGAAAAATTTTAGTAGTTAAGATTAGAAACAAACAATTCTCTTGGAGGTAGCATGACTAAAAAATCATTCTTGCAAGGGGCTGTAATACTTGGTATTGCGGGTATTATTATAAAAATTTTGGGAGCCTTTTTTAGAATCCCATTGGCAAACTTGATTGGTGACGAGGGTATGGGGTATTATCAGACCGCATACCCTATATATGTATTATTCTTGGTTTTATCAACATCTGGAATTCCAATTGCAATATCGAAATTAGTATCCGAGAGGGTAGCACTGGGTAACGAAAGAGAAGCTTATAGAGTTTTCAAAGTATCATTCATACTTTTGTTTATTCTAGGGGCCTCTTCTTTTATTTTTGTTTTAATTGCAGCAAAGCCTATTGTAATGCTTCTTAAGAACCCTGGAGCGTACTACTCAATGCTTGCAATTGCGCCAGCCTTGCTATTTGTTCCTATTATGGCTGCATATAGAGGATATTTTCAAGGCCACCAAAACATGAAGCCTACAGCAATATCACAAATAATAGAGCAATTGTTCAGAGTTGTAGCGGGCCTTGGATTAGCATTCCTTCTCATTAAGTACGGAAGTAAATTTGCGGCTGGCGGTGCTACTTTTGGAGCTGCAGCTGGAGCTATTGCAGGATCAATTGCAGTAATATCAATATTCATGTATAAAAGAAAACAAATAAAAATCAAAGTTTTAGAAAGTGTTGAAGGAGCAAAGGAAAAAGTCTCTGAAATACTTTTCAAGATATTCATTATTGCCATACCCGTAACTATAGGTGCAGCCATAATGCCGATTATGAGTGCCATAGATGTTGCTATAGTAATGCGAAGACTTCAAGATGCCGGGTTTACTGAAGCCGCGGCAAATGGACTGTATGGACAACTGACAGGAATGGCTGCGCCGCTGATCAATTTCCCAGGTGTGCTATCAATGTCAATTGCCATGAGCTTAGTTCCAGCTATTGCTGGAGCCAAAGAAAGAAATGATATTGAATTCTTACAATACAATGTAGAACTTGGGTTAAGGACAGCTATGCTTATTGGATTACCTTCGGCTTTTGGATTGATGACTTTATCAAAGCCAATAATGATGTTGCTATATCCACTTCAGATAGAAAGCGCAATAAGTGCCGCACCTAATCTTTTCATCTTAGCTTTTGGAATTATATTTCTTTCAACCGTCCAAACATTAACAGGAGTGCTTCAAGGAATTGGAAAACAATCAATACCTGTAATTAATTTGCTCATCGGAGCACTATTTAAAATCGCAATAACATATGCCCTAACTGGAATTCCTAATATAAATGTTAAAGGGGCTGCAATCGGCACTGTTTGTGCTTATATAATTGCGTCTTCTCTAAACTTATATGCAATAGAAAAATATACTGGCACTAAGATAAACGCAAAATTGACATTTGTTAAGCCCTTAATATCATCCATTACAATGAGCGCAGGAGTTTTTTTATCATATCAATTATTTAGAATTTTCTTAGGAAATAGTTTATCCGTTCTCATTTCAATTCTAATTGGAGTTGCCATATATGCGATAATGCTATTTGTTACTAAATCAATAAAAATGGCCGAAATTGAAAAATTGCCAAAGGGCGATAAGCTAATCGCTCTATGGAGAAAAATTAAGAGCAAAATAGCCCAATAACATTGAAAAATTAATAAATAATGCCTTAGAAGGTATTGACAAAGAAGTTAGAAAATGTGAAAATATCAATAGAAAAAGATAATAAGAAGCACGAGCTTCTGATTATATTATTAACTAATTATTATAAGGAGGTCGATTTCGTGAATAAAGCTGAATTAGTTGCAAGTGTTGCAGCAAAAACTGGATTTACAAAAAAAGACGCAGAGGCAGCAGTTAACGCGTTCGTAGCTAGTGTTGAAGGTGCTTTGGTTTCAGGTGATAAAGTTCAACTTATTGGATTTGGTACTTTTGAAACAAGAGAAAGAAAAGCAAGACTTGGAAGAAACCCAAGAAAACCTGGTGAAGTTATCAAAATTCAAGCTGCTAAAGCTCCTGTATTCAAAGCTGGTAAAGCATTGAAAGATTCTGTTAACAAAAAGTAGTTTTTAATGATTATAATAAAGAGAGCGGCTTTTAGCCGCTTTTTTTATTAATACGATCCTGTAGAAACATAAACGCTAATCAAATGGGAATAAAAGAGGGCCAAAATATGAGAATAGATAAGTTTTTAAAAGTATCAAGGCTAATAAAAAGAAGAACTATCGCTAAAGATGCTTGCGAGAAAGAACGTATATTGATAAATGGTAAAACTGCAAAGCCAGGAAGCGAATTAAAGATAGGCGATATTATCACGGTGCAGTATGGAAATGCAACAATTAACGCGAAGGTACTATTAGTATCAGAACATTGCTCTAAGGAACAAGCAGAATCGATGTATGAGATTGTAGATTAAAAAAGCAGCTAATTAAGCTGCTTTTTTAATCTGTTATATAAGAAGTAGATTATTATTGTGTAGACTACGCTCATTAATAAATAGGTAATTACTCTAGGAATAAAAAGCGCCGCAAATGGTGCTCCATACAATAATGAAAGCCAATAAGTGTTCATAAACATAGAAACAATAACTTCAGTAATTATTACAATTGAAAAAATGTTTAAGATGCTTGCTCCCTTTAGAAATTTTGGTTTTAATAAAGCCGGAATTATACCAAGCATTATGGCAGAGAAAGTGATGCCCGGAAAATAAGTCCCCCCTGGAATAAGGTTTGCACCGATAATATCGTAGACAAAGCCTGTTATTGCGCCAGCAAAAGGGCCGAAGAACAGACCTGCTAGAATAATTGGAACATGCTCTATAGATAATTTTATCGTTGGGATAGGGTAGATAACCAGTAGCCTTAGAATAATACCGATCCCAGCAAATAAAGATAGTACGACAATTCTTTTA